>CBDTYO010000457.1:0-3201 GCA_965364615.1 uncultured Bacteroidia bacterium | reverse complement strand
ATTCAGCGGTAAACCAAGGGCACTGCCATCCGAAGATCGTGGGTGCCATGACCGAGCAGGCAGGAAAACTGGCCCTTACCTCCCGGGCCTTTTACAACAGCATGCTGGGTGAATTTGAAGAGTATATCACCAGGTATTTTGGTTACGACAAGGTCCTTCCCATGAATTCAGGGGCCGAAGGGGATGAAACAGCCCTGAAGCTCTGTCGGAAATGGGCCTATGAAAAGAAAGGCATCGCCGAGAACGAAGCCAAGATCATCGTTTGTGAGGGCAATTTCCACGGCCGGACCATCACCATCATTTCCATGTCGACCGATCCGGATTCCTACAAGGGATTTGGACCTTATACCCCGGGGTTTGTCACCATCCCCTACAACGATACCGAAGCCCTGGAAAAGGCCCTGGAGGATCCCAATGTGGCAGGATTCCTGGTGGAACCCATCCAGGGGGAAGCTGGAGTATATGTGCCTGACGAGGGATTTCTGTCCAAGGCCTATGAACTCTGCAAGGAGAAAAATGTGCTCTTCATCGCCGATGAAGTGCAGACCGGACTGGCCCGGACCGGCAAGCTGCTGGCCTGTGACCACGAAGGGGTGCGTCCCGATATCCTCATCCTGGGCAAAGCACTGTCGGGAGGGGTATATCCTGTTTCTGCCGTATTGGCTGACGACGACATCATGCTATGCATCCGTCCTGGAGAACACGGATCCACCTATGGGGGAAACCCTGTGGCGGCCAGAGTGGCCATCGCTGCCCTGGAAGTGATCAGGGAGGAAAACCTTGCAGACCGTGCCCTGGAACTGGGCGAAAAGTTCAGGGCAGAGCTCAGGAAGATCGATTCTCCCATGGTGGAGCTGGTCAGGGGCAAAGGCCTGCTGAATGCCATCGTGATCAAACCCACCAACGGCAAAAGCGCCTGGGATGTATGCGTGGCCCTCAAGGAGAATGGACTCCTGGCCAAGCCTACCCACGAGCACATCATCCGGTTCGCTCCTCCCCTGGTGATCACCGAGGAGCAGCTGATGGAATGTGCCGGCATAATCAGCAGGACCATCAAACAATTTACCTAGGCAGGTTCTTCCTGGCCCCGCATGGGGTGAATGACCATCAGATTCTACAGCACACCCATTGCTTGAAATTGATGTAAATCTATCGTATATTTATTCTGGACGGTCCGGATTGGCTATAGTCTGGAAGTATCATCCGTGGAGCCGGCATGCGCATGGTTGAAGTTGCTCTTACCAACTCAGTACCATTCTGACTGAGGTATCAAAAAACAAGAAATGCTTAAAAAGAACAACCATGAAGAAACTGCTAATGCTAACGTTATCAGCTGGATTGGTGTTTAATTCTCTTTCAGCTCAGAATTTGCACCGTGTCAATAACAATACCGATTTCGATGCGGATTTCACCACCCTCCAGGCCGCTGTTACTGCTGCTTCTGACAATGATACCATTTATCTGGAGGGTTCAGCAACGGATTATGACGGAGCCACCATTGACAAACCATTGACCATTGTGGGCCCGGGGTACTTTTTAAGCGAGAATCCGGAAACCCAGGCCATTAATACCAGTGCAACCATTGGTTCCGATATAGCATTTTCCAGCGGTTCGGAAGGAAGCACCATTATGGGTTGCGATTTTTCAGTCGGGGCAAATCTGAACATCAGCGTCAGCGATATCTCTGTAATCAGAAACCATTTATATCAGGTGGAGTTTACTGGCACCAGCAATAGTATTGTAGTAGCACAAAACTATATTTACGCCAATATTAATGCCGGGACAGGGGATATTACAAATACAATAATATCCAACAACATTCTAAGAGGTGCCCTATATGCACAGAGTACCAGCGGACCATTGATTGTATCGAACAATGTATTCTGGACGACAAATTGGGCATTTCCCATTGACTGCCATAATGCAAGTATCCAGAACAATATCATATGCTACGAATTTTCCTCCATCAACCTGAATACAGGCAATACCATCTCTTACAACATGCTGGCTGAAGATGGCACTGATGCCAACGGGAACCAGTATAATATCGATATGAATCTGGTATTTGCCGATTTTGACGGAAATTTGCAGTTGAGCACTGATGGCAAGTGGAAATTGGCGGCAGGTTCCCCTGCACTTGCCAGCGGTAGTGGTGGGGTGGATTGTGGCGCTTATGGGGGATCGACTCCCTATATTCTTTCTGGCGTACCCAACCTTCCTCATATTTATGAAGCTGATGTCCCGGCATCTGCCACTTCTGACTCCGGACTTCAGGTGAGTATCAAGGTAAAGAGCGGAGAATAAACTGCGCAAAATAAATCGAAGATGAAAAAGGCAAGCATCTTATTCATGGCGTTATTTGTTCCGCTCTTTTTTTATGCCCAGGATATTGATTATGCGGAATATTTTATTGATACAGATCCGGGTTATGGGTCTGCCACTCCCATTGCGGTTTCTGCGACAGGTAGCGATATTTCCCTGGATTTCAGTGCAGATATTGCTGCCCTTCAGCCAGGGATCCATTACCTGGTAATCAGGGCCCGGGATGATCAGGGACAATGGGGGCAGGGATCAAATACTGTTTTTTATCTTGTTAAGTCCCCGGATGTTAGTGGTAGCCACGTAAACCAGGCGGAATATTTTATCGATTCCGATCCCGGTTTTGGAAATGCCATTTCCATTGCCGTTCCTGTTCCCGGTGATGATTTGACCCTTCAACTGAGCCCCGGGCTAGAGAGCCTGGATCGGGGCATGCACTACATTCATTTCAGGGCAAGGGATGTTTCAGGGAGATGGGGATCCGGAATGAATGCTGTTTTCGTGCTCATAGATTTGCCCTCCTCAGCCGAATCTGAGATTCAGCAGGTGGAGTACTTCATTGATACGGATCCTGGTTTTGGCCTGGGTACTCAGGTGACGCTGCCATCCACAGGAAGCGATCTGACCATCGATTTCTCTGTTTCCTTAACGGGTTTAGCCGACGGCCAACATGTTTTATATATCCGGGCCAGAAATGCTTTAAATAAATGGGGACAGGTCTATGCTGAAGGTTTTTCATACACTTCCACAGGAATTGAGGACGGAGTGAATTCGCTATTTAAAGTGTATCCCAATCCTTCCAGTGGCCGGATTCAAATCGAGCTGAGCGATCAGGCATCAAACGGGTTCTGGATGAAGCTAAGGGATATGAATGGCAAACTG
>CBDTYO010000456.1:0-3203 GCA_965364615.1 uncultured Bacteroidia bacterium | reverse complement strand
AAAGCAGCCCTGGAGAAGCATCCTGTCAAAGTCTACTGCGGTGCAGATGCCATTGCCCAGGTGGCCGCATCAGGCTCCGTGGATATGGTGCTGACAGCCATGGTTGGATTTAGTGGATTGAAGCCCACCATCGAGGCCATCAGGGCAGGCAAGGATATTGCCCTGGCCAATAAGGAAACCCTGGTGGTGGCAGGTGATCTGATCATGAAAGAGGCAGCCGGGAAGCGCATTGCCATCATCCCGGTGGATTCGGAGCATTCAGCCATTTATCAGTGCCTGGCAGGTGAAATGGGCAACCCCATTGAAAAGATCATTCTCACTGCCTCCGGAGGACCCTTCAAGGGAAGAACCAGTGCCCAGCTGGAAAAGGTGACTCCGGCAGAAGCCTTGTGTCATCCCAATTGGGACATGGGGCCCAAGATCACCATCGATTCAGCCACCATGATGAACAAGGGTCTTGAAGTCATCGAGGCCAGGTGGCTTTTTGGTGTAAATGCCGATCACATTGATGTAGTGGTCCATCCACAATCCATAATACATTCTATGGTACAGTTTGCGGACGGATCCATCAAAGCGCAAATGGGGCTGCCTGATATGCGGCTTCCCATTCAGTATGCCCTAAGTTATCCTGATCGCTTTGATTCAGACTTTGAGAGGTTTGATTTTTTGAAGTATCCACAACTGACTTTTGAGCAAGTGGATACAAAAATTTTTCGTAACCTTGCACTTTCTTATGAAGCTTTGCGAAAAGGCGGGAACTGGCCCTGCATTTTAAATGCGGCCAATGAGGTGGCAGTAGAAGCTTTTCTGAAAGAGCTTATTGGATTCCTTGAGATTCCGGAAGTGATTGAAAATACACTGGGAAAGTCCACGTTTATCAAGGATCTTGGATTGGAAGATTATAACCAGGCGGACCTGTTGGCCAGGCAGGTTGCCAAAGAACAAATACGATAGGAATGGATGTAGTGATAAAAATAGCCCAGCTTCTGGTGAGTTTGTCAATCCTGATTGTGCTTCACGAGATGGGTCATTTTGTCCTGGCAAGGATATTTAAAGTCAGGGTAGAAAAATTTTACCTCTTCTTTGATGCTGGCTTCTCCCTGTTTAAGAAAAAACTGGGGGACACCGAATATGGCATTGGCTGGCTACCCCTTGGAGGGTATGTGAAGATCAGTGGAATGATCGATGAGTCCATGGACCGTGAGCAAATGAAAAAGCCGCCACAGCCCTATGAATTCAGATCCAAAAAAGCATGGCAGCGGTTGCTGATCATGCTAGGAGTATTGGTGAACTTTCTGCTGGCACTGCTTATATATATCCTGGTGTTTTTTAAGTGGGGAGAAGAGTATGTCCCGGTGGACAGCATTAAGTGGGGCTATGAATTCGAACAGCCATTGTTGGATCTGGGATTAAGAAACGGCGATAAAATCCTGGCGCTGGATGGCCAGGAAATAGAGCGATGGGTGAACATCTATCATGATATAGTTGTCAACGAAACCCAGGTAATAGAGGTGGAACGGGATGGCCAGGTGGTGGATATTCAGGTGCCGGAAGGACAAACCTCCAAGTTGTTGAAGCTCAGGTATGGCCTGGTTCCAAGGGTTCCCTGCGAAGTGGATGGCTTGCTGAAAGGCGGAAACATGGAAAAGGCAGGCGTAGTGCTGAACGACCGGATCATCGCAGTCAATGGTGCGCCCATTGGATTCTATGATGAGTTTGTGGACATGACCAGGAAGGAGACCAATACCTCTTTCGATTTGAGTGTTTTGCGCGGATCGGACACCCTGCAGATTGCGGTATCCACGGATGCCGAAGGGCTTTTTGGTTTTTCACCCAAGTACTACCTTGACTTTTTTGAAACGGTGGTGGTCAAATACTCCTTTTTCCAGTCCATTCCTGCGGGTATCAACCGGGGATTTGACATCACCAAAAGTTACCTCAAACAGTTGAAGATGCTCTTCAAACCTGAAACCAAGGCCTATGAAGAGCTTGGAGGCTTTATTAAGATCGGGAGCATTTTTCCGTCCACCTGGGACTGGGAACGCTTCTGGAATATGACGGCCTTTTTGTCCATCATACTGGCCATCATGAATATATTGCCCATTCCTGCCCTTGATGGCGGACATGTCATGTTCCTGATGTTCGAAATAATTTCCGGGCGCAAGCCGGGTGATAAGTTCCTGGAGTATGCTCAGATTGTGGGCATGGTGCTGCTATTGAGCCTGCTGCTTTATGCCAATCTGAATGACATCGTTGGATTATTTAAGAATTAGACCAATTATATTACTATTTTTGTATAACGTAACTTATAAAAATTAGAAATGGAAGCTTTTATAACCCTTGCAATAGGAGTTTGGCAGATTGTCGTAGTTGTTTTGCTTGTCCTGCTGCTTTTTGGCGGTCGGAAAATACCCGAACTTATGCGCGGTGTAGGACAGGGCATGAAAGAATTCAAGAAAGCCACCTCTGATGATGACGACGATGATATAGTGGATGACACCGAAGAAAAGAAGAAAATCAAAGATGGGAAGGCATAGTGTCCTGCATAAAACTAAGGCCTGTCTGCTTGAGCGGACAGGCTTTTTTGTCTTTGCCAGCATCACTTTGTTGCTTGCCTCGTGCGATACGGTAAATCAACAGGGTGGAGCCGCAGGGAGGATCATGCCCAACATATCCGGATCAGCCGGCGAAGTGCTGGTGGTCATGGATCAGTTTAACTGGGATAACTCGGCAGGTCAACTCTTGCAGGATATCCTGATGGAGGAAATTCCCGGATTGCCCCAGTCGGAACCTCTTTTTGATGTACTGCAGGTCACTGCTGCCTCCTTCGATGGGATTTATCAGTTTCATCGCACCATCGTGATGACCACCATTGAATCGGGATTGGAGCCCAGGGTGCGGTTCCGGGAGAATATATGGGCGAAACCTCAAATCATGGTTCAGTTGGAGGCGCCTACAAGTACGGCCCTGAGGGAGCTGATCAGCGAAAATGAAGACCGCATTCAGGGATTCCTGGTGCAGTACGACCGCAACCGGTTGATGAAGACTTACCAGGATTCCAAGGATCCTGCCATTCAAAAGGAGATCGCTCAGCATCACCAGGTGAGGTTGGCCATACCCAGGGGATATAACATGGATTTCAGCAAGGAGGATTATACCTCTGTCTCCATTGAGGCTCCCGATCTTTCTCAGGTGATCCAGGT
>CBDTYO010000455.1:0-3219 GCA_965364615.1 uncultured Bacteroidia bacterium | reverse complement strand
AGTACATTGCCTATTTTAAAATAGCCAAAGACAAATTCCCGGTTAACCAGATTGGACGCCGGATTGGTGTGATGATGAAGGTGGCCATCGGCCAGACCAAGATCTTCCGCAGACCGGTGATGGGCCTGCTGCATGCCCTGGTATTCTGGGGATTCTGTGTCATCTTAATTGGCAGCATCGAAATGGTGATCGATGGTTTGTTTGGCACGGATCGGGCGCTTTCTTTTCTCGGGGGATTCTATAATTTCCTCATGGCTTCAGGCGATATTTTTGCCCTGGCCATTGCCATAGCCATTATCGTTTTTCTCTTCAGAAGACTTTTCCTGAATGTGAAGCGCTTTTCGGGAATCGAAATGAAACACATCAGCCACCTGGATGCCAATATCGCCCTGACCATGATTCTCCTGCTGATGATCTCCCTGTTGGGGATGAATACCTTCTACGTGCTGGAAGCCGGAGTGAAGGGCCATGAACAGGCAGGGATCTATCCGGTGAGCCAGCTTCTGGCCGGCCTTTTTAATGCGGGCGGCTCCACGCATTTCTGGCATGAGTTCAACTGGTGGCTCCATATCGGACTGATCTTTGTGTTCGCCAATTACCTTCCCTATTCCAAGCACTTCCATGTGTTCATGTCGGTGCCCAACGTATTTCTCAGCCGCCTGGAACCCCTGGGCAAACTGGATACCATGGAAAGCATCACCAGGGAGGTGAAAATCATGATGGATCCGGACCAGGCCTTTGCTTCACCGCCTCAAGGTGCAGAGGCGGAAGAGGAGACCCCCGAGCGCTTTGGAGTCCTGGATGTGGAAGACGTGAACTGGAAGAATTATTTCGATTCACTGGCCTGCACCGAATGCGGACGGTGTACTGCCGTCTGTCCCGCCAATGTGACAGGCAAATTGTTGAGCCCCAGGAAAATAATCATGGATGTAAGGGCCCGGATGAAAGAGAAGGGGCCCGGACTGGTCAAGCAGGGGAAGGACTATTCTGATCAGAAAGCGCTGCTGAGGGATTATGTATCTGAGGAAGAGCTTTGGGCCTGTACGCTCTGCAATGCCTGTGCCCAGGAATGCCCCATCAACATCAACCATCCTTCCCTGATCGTGGGAATGAGGCGATACCTGGTCATGGAGGAAAGCGCCGCCCCCGGCGAACTGAATGCCATTTTCTCCAACATTGAAAACAACGGGGCTCCCTGGCAGTTCTCGCCGGAAGACCGCATGTTGTGGGCCGAAGGCAAGGTAAAGGTGCCTTTGATGGCCGATATGCTGGCCAAAGGGGAGAAGCCCGAATACCTGCTGTGGGTGGGAAGCGCCGGGGCCTTTGATGACCGTTACAAGCAGGTCAGTACGGCATTTGCCAAAGTGCTGAACCACCTGAACATCAATTATGCGGTACTGGGTACCGAAGAAGGAACCAGCGGGGATGTGGCCCGGCGGGCCGGCAATGAAATGCTGTTCCAGATGCAGGCATTGATGAACATTGAGGTGTTTGAAGGCTATGAAGTGAAGAAGATCCTCACATGCGATCCCCACGCTTACAATACATTCAAAAATGAGTATCCCGACCTGGGCGGAAACTATGAGGTGATCCACCATACCCAATTCCTTCGCGATCTGATAGACCAGGGGACAATATCCATGAATGGAGGCTCCCTGTCCGGGAAGAAGATCACCTTTCACGATCCGTGCTACCTGGGAAGGGCCAACAAGGAGTACATGGCTCCCAGGCAGGTGCTGGATGCGCTTCCTTCCACCACCCTGGAAATGGATCGCAGCAAAAGTTTTGCCCTGTGTTGTGGAGCCGGAGGCGGACAAATGTTCAAGGAAGCTGAGAAAGGAGACAAGGAGGTCTTCATGGAGCGAACAGAAGAGGCACTGAAGACCGGAGCCGATATCATTGCCACTGCCTGTCCTTATTGCATGGTGATGATGACAGATGGCATCAAATATAAGAACAGGGAAGAGGATGTGAAAAATTACGACGTAGCGGAACTGGTGGCCCTATCATTGGAACTATAAAACGAGTAAAAACAATAACTATGGAAGAGAAGAAATTAATAACCGGAGGCGAATTCCTGGTCAAGGAAACAGACCCTGCCGATGTATTTATCCCGGAAGAACTGGACGAGGAGCAACGCATGATCGGGGAAACCTGCAAGGATTTCCTGGAGACAGAAGTTTTTCCTGTGGCCGATCGCATCGATGCCCAGGAAGAGGGACTGATGAGGAGCCTGCTGGAGAAGTCCGGCGAACTGGGTTTGCTGGGGATCACCATTCCGGAGGAATACGAAGGATTCGGCCAGAACTTCATCACCACCATGTATTCCAGTGAGGTCCTGGGTGCGGGCTATTCCTATGCAGTGGCCTATTCCTGCCATACCGGCATCGGGACCCTGCCCATTCTCTATTATGGAAACGATGAGCAAAGGGCCAGGTACATCCCCAAGCTGGCCACCGGGGAATGGATCGGAGCCTATTGCCTCACCGAACCCGGAGCAGGTTCTGACGCCAACTCCGGAACCACCAAAGCGGTCCTGTCCGAAGACGGGAAACATTATATCCTCAATGGCGCCAAAATGTGGATCACCAATGGGGGTTTCGCCGATGTGATGACCGTATTTGCCAAGATCGATAACGACCGGGTACTAAGTGCCTTTATCGTGGAAAGGAATTTTGAAGGGATCACCTTCAACCCCGAAGAGAAGAAAATGGGGATCAAGGGTTCTTCCACCCGCCAGATATTTTTCAACGATGTAAAGGTTCCCGTGGAGAATCAGCTTGGCAAGCGCGGGGAAGGATTCCGGATCGCACTGAACATTCTGCACATGGGCCGCATCAAGCTGGGCGCCAATGTGATTGGTTCCGCCAAAAAAGCCATCGACCAGAGTGTGCAGTATGCCAATGAAAGAAAGCAGTTCAACTGCCTGATTTCCCAGTTCGGTGCCATCAAGTACAAACTGGCCGAGCAGGTCATCCGGACTTTTGCCACCGAGTGTTCCGTCTACCGTGCCAGCAAGGCCCTGGACGATGCCATAGAGTATTATGTGGCCCAGGGAGACGACAAGGGCAGGAATACCATGGAGGCCTTCAACCACTTTGCCGTGGAGGCAGCCGCCATGAAGGTCTTTGGTTCCGAGGCGCTGGACTATGTGGTGGACGAGGGTGTTCAGATCCACGGGGGCATGGGCTTTTCGGCCGAGATGATGATCGACAAGGG
>CBDTYO010000454.1:0-3225 GCA_965364615.1 uncultured Bacteroidia bacterium | reverse complement strand
CAGAGTGCCTTCACATCAGTCACCTGATGGAGCAGGCCAGTGATTTTGATATCATCCACAACAATTTCGATTTTCTTCCCCTGAGTTATTCACGCCTGATTAAAACACCGATGGTTACCACCATCCATGGCTTTTCTTCCCCAAAAATTATTCCGGTATACAAGAAATACAATAACACAAGTTATTATGTATCCATCAGCAATTCGGACCGCAGTCCTGAGCTCAGTTATACTGCCACCGTCTATAACGGCATAGATACAAGGGAGTTTAGCTTCAATTCCGAATCAGGGAATTACCTGCTCTTCTTTGGCAGGATCCATCCTGAAAAAGGAGTCGCTGAAGCCATAGAAATTGCAAAGCTTTCAAATAGAAAGCTGATCATCTCCGGACTGATCCAGGACCAGGAATACTTTGCCCGCAAGGTGGATCCGCATCTAGATGACAGGGATATCTTGTATGTAGGCAATTCCGGACCTGTCGAGCGGAACAAGCTCCTGGGTGGCGCTTTTGCCCTCTTACACCCCATTGGTTTTGAAGAACCTTTTGGCCTGAGTGTGATTGAGGCCATGATCTGTGGAACGCCCGTGGTAGCATTTAAAAGGGGATCCATGTCAGAACTTATTCTGGATGGGAAAACCGGCTTTCTCGTGAATAAGGTGGAAGAGGCTGTGGAGGCGGTAAACAGTATTGAGTTTATCGATCGCAGAGATTGCATGGAGTGGGCAACTTCTAACTTCAGCATGCAAAAAATGGTGGATGGGTACCTGGAAGTCTATGAGAATATACTCCGTTAAAATTTGCTAGCGAAGCAATTTCCTGGCCTCAAATGAACTGGTAAATGGCTGGAACGATTCAGCCATGGGTGTTGTTTGTGCCTCAAGGCTATCCAGGCCAAAACCATAAATCTCTGCGATAATACTCTGTTTTCTTTTCCAGATCCGCCTGGTAAGAACTTTATAGATACCCGCGGTTTCAATGGGTCTGGGTAAGTGACTCTTATTGCCATCCTCGTAGGCAAAAGCCCAGAACTCAGAGGCAGTTATTTTCCCCGAATGCCAGAGCAGTATTACTGCTTTCCCTATCTCATTGTGCCTGGTATGATTTGTACAATTCCCGGCCGGATGATGAGAAATGACCAGATCAAAATACTGTTCGGGCAATAAATAGAGTATTGCTTCCTTTATTTCAGCTTCATTCAAAGGTATCTGATCATCTCCCTCATCCAGATCACCGATCACTCCCTGTGCCCCAAGTTGCTTTAGAGCTTGAAGAAATTTCTGGGCATGATCCCTTTCCCCTCCCTGGCTGAGAGAGACAATAAACCAATCCCATGAGGGATGGCTCAAGATGGTTCCTCCTGCCCAGAGTGTTTCATCGTCAGGGTGAGCCACAATGAGGGCTACCTTTTTTGAATGTAAGCTGGTCATCATAAGAATCCCTTGTCTTTTTCTGGCAGCTGCATTCCCGGCATCTCACCGATAACATTGACCCGTTCCGATCCAGTGGGAATGACTGTTTCTGCCTTCTTTTCCCTGGAGGTCTCCAGTGCCTCCGGCTTCCTCAATAACTGGAATGATCCAGGCTATCACAAGGATCATGGTAAGAACATATAGAGATTTTCACATTACTTAAGGCTCAGTTTCTTACTGAAAACAAGCCTGACCAGAATAATAAAAGCCGCTCCTGCCAGCAGGAAATGAACTGCGCCGACCGAGTGTAATCCCCAGAATAAAATACCCCAGATTACAAGCAGCAATCCGGCGATAACAAACAGTGAATTTTTCATTGCCACGAAGTTTAATGAACCATATCAATATGGCCCAGGTGCGTCCATAAAGGTAATTCGCCAGGTCCGGGATTGTATTACACAATTAGGAATAAGAGTTACATCATTCACAGGTCTCCCGTAAAGGCTGGATGATAAATCCCTTGTGACAACAGAAAAACCTGTTACTTGGATCTTTTGAGCTCCTCGAGAAGCTCATTCAAATGAACCGTGGCATAGGTGGATGCATAATCAGATATGGCATAAGGTATGATCAGGTCCTCATTGTGAATCATGGATCCGCAGGAATAAACCACATTGGGAACATATCCCTCCCTCTCTTCATTATTCGGAACCAGCAAGGGTGAACTCATCCTTCCTATCTCCTTTTCAGGTTCATCCAGATCAAACAGAGAGGCCCCCAGCACATATTCCCGCATGGGACCCACCCCATGGGTTATAACCAGCCAACCCTCCTTTGTTTCGATGGGTGAGCCGCAGTTTCCAATTTGAATGAATTCCCAGGGGTATTTAGGTTCTTGCAACAATTTTGCTTCACGCCAGACCGTAATATTATCTGAATAATACTTGCCTTTTATTTTCCTTGGAAACATGGCCATCCCCTTGTTCTGGGCAATCTCCCCATGAAGCGGCAGTACCCTGAAATGATAAAAGTCTTTGGTATTTAGAAGCTTAGGCAATATGGTAGTGCCATCATAGGCCGTGTATGTGGCATAATACATGACCTCCTGGTTATCATCCACAAATTTCACGAAACGGGCATCTTCAATCCCATTGTTCTCGTTGGAGGATACTGGGAAAATCACCCTTTCGGATATATTGGTATCTAAAGAAAATTCAAGTTCGTAATGGGACGAAGCCAGCCACATGATCTGATTAAAAAACATCTCTTTGTAGTCGGCCAGGTGCAGGGACTTCTTATCTTCTTCAATACACTTCCGAAGCTCGCCATAGGTAAAATTATCTCCGAGCTTATCCATGATTAAACCGGATGGAATAATTCCCTGAAAATCTTTCATTTCATCCAGCTTACTTTGAAAGGATGCTTTGTCATAAACGTGCCTGCGGATGTGCTCTGCTTCCTCCAAAAGATTACCCACAGGTTCGAGTTTCAGGTTGTTCTCCTTATCAAGCAGTCCGGTACGGAAAACAATGGAAGAAATGTGTCCCTCCCCTGTTGCCCTGAAACTGAGGATCACCCTTTTCTGGCCCTGAGCGGTTTCGGACTGATCAGGATGCTCCACCATCGAAGGATTAAAGAAGGCTGCTGATTCAATGGAATATTCCATGGTAAAATAAGCGCCGATCAAGATTCGTCTTGTATAATCGATGGCCGCTGGATCAATACTCAGCTGTTTGAACAGGTGGACTATGCTGTCAAAATGCTTCTCAAAGACCTTAGAGATATTCCTATGGCGCATGGAGTAATCCCTCAGGGT
>CBDTYO010000453.1:0-3228 GCA_965364615.1 uncultured Bacteroidia bacterium | reverse complement strand
GGAATGTCCTCCTGACGTTCCCGAAGGGGAGGTACTTCCAACTGGATATTATTGATCCGGTAGAGCAGGTCCTCCCTGAACCTGCCATCTTCACATAGTTGGTAGAGGTTGGCATTGGTGGCGCATATAAGCCTGACGTCCACCGGAACCGCCTGGGTGGACCCTACCCGGGTCACTTCCCTCTTCTCAATCACAGATAATAGCTTGGACTGAAGCGACAGCGGCAGATTCCCTATTTCGTCCAGGAAAAGCGTTCCTCCCGATGCAATCTCGATCCTGCCAGGTTTCTCTTCCATGGCATCCGTGAATGCTCCCTTCACATGGCCAAACAACTCGCTTTCAAAAAGATTCTCAGCAATGGCACCCACATCAATGTTCACAAAAATCTCTTCCCTGCGCAGGCTGAGGTTATGGATATCGCGGGCAAGTACTTCTTTCCCAGTTCCATTTTCTCCCAGTATAAGTATATTGGCATCGGTGGGAGCTACCTTCTCGACCATGTTCATCACTTCCACCATCCGTGGAGCCGTGCCCCTGAAAACGTCGTCTTTTTGGTGTGTCTGATCCATCAGATGCTGTTGCTTGGACTTAAGTTGGCGGATCACACGCCTGGACCTTCTCAACTGGTAAGCCGAAAGAATGGTGGACAGGATCTTTTCCCTGTCCCAGGATTTCAGAATAAAATCAGAGGCCCCTTCCCTGATGGCCCTGACGGCCAGTTCCACATCCCCGTATGCGGTAATTAAAATGATGGAAGCATCGGGATCTCTTTCTAAAATTCTGTTCATCCAGAAAATCCCTTCATTCCCCGTATTTATTCCTGATGCAAAATTCATATCCAGCAAGATCACATCAAACTCGGATTCTTCTAATGCGGCAGGGATCAAATTCGGATTGTTCAGGGTGCGAAGGTGTTTAAAATGCGGAGCAAGAAATATCTCGTAGGCGATCAGCAATTCCTGGTTATCATCCACTATTAATACAGCACCTTCTTTTTTTGCCATTGACCATGAATTTTCATTCACCAAGGTAATAATAATGTTTAATATTTCAACATATAGTGTTTATTATTTATACACAAGACATATTTCAATTGAATCCATTAACTTGGTTATGAGGGAGATAACGTTATGGCATCTGAATTGACTTGATATTTTGAAAGTAATGCCCTTATTTACATTGGATATGATCAGAAATTATTTCTTTACAACCCTTAGAAATCTATTCCGAAACAAGGTATTTGCCCTCATCAATATATTCGGATTGGCCATCGGGCTGGCCTGTGTGATCCTTTTCTTTTTATGGGTAAGCGACGAAGTCAGCGTTGACCGCTTTCATCAGAACAAAGAGAGGATCTACAACCTGCTTTCCATATTATCTGCAGAAGAGATCAATTCCATGTCAGTAACCCCCTTCCCCCTGGCACCGACCCTCAGCGAAAGGCACCCTGAAGTGGAATCCTACTGCAGGTACTGGAACTATCCTTCGCTGGTAAGCCATGGGGAATTTACCTACCTGGACGAAAGGGTACACCTGGTGGATCCGGGATTCCTGGAAATGTTCAGTTTCCCCTCCATCAGCGGAGATCCGCTGGAAGCCCTGTCGAACCGAAGTTCTATAGTGATCACCCAGTCTGAAGCGGTCAAATATTTCGGGGAGGAAGATCCCTTGGGAAAGATCCTGACCCTGAACGGGAACCTGAAGCTGGCGGTGGAAGCAGTTATTGAAGATCCTCCCAAGAACTCCGTCTTTGATTTTACCATGCTGGCCAGCATTGAACATGTGGAGCCATCAAGGCTCTATGACGACTGGACCTATGCCGGCCCATCCTATATTATGCTGAAGGAAGGAAGCTCGTGGCGGGATTTTGAGGATAAAACAAGGGATATTTATACGGAGTTTGATGCAGACAGCCAAACAAAACTGGCCCTTCAACCCCTGAAAGAGGCCTACCTGTATACCGACGGCCAGGCAAACCGCATTGTCTATGTCCTCCTCTTTTCAGGAACCGCCATCCTGATCCTTCTGCTGGCCTGCATCAATTATATGAACCTGAGTACTGCGAGGTCCCTGAAAAGGTCCAAGGAGATCGGGCTGAGGAAAACCAACGGGGCCAGCAAGAAACAGGTGGTATTGCAATTCCTGGGCGAATCGATGTTCTATTCACTCATCTCACTTTTTGTGGCATTGATCCTGGTGGAACTGGTCAGGCCCCTGTTCAACACACTTACCCTGAAACAGCTTGAATTGCATTACAATGATCCCCTGCTGCTGGTTGGATTGCTTATCATATTCCTGTTCACCACCCTGATATCGGGACTTTACCCCGCATTTGTGCTTTCAGCCTACAAGCCCATTCAGACCATTGGTTACGTGGCTGGCAGAGGGGGAAACAGAAGGTTCCTGAATTCTTTGATTATTCTGCAGTTCACCATATCCATCGCCCTGATTATCTCTTCCGTGACCATTGGGCGGCAGGTCAATTACATACAAAATAAGGATATCGGGCTCAATAAGGAAAACATTGTGGTCCTGCCCTTTGGCGGCGACCTGATCCAGAAATACGATGTACTCAGGGAAGAACTCATGTCCCTCCCCTATGTGGAGAATGTGACAGCCTCTTACGACCTTCCTTTCTACCTGACCTCCGGGGTCGGACTCACCTGGGAAGGCGCTGGTGAGGACGAAGGAATTGAGGTAAGCTATAACATGGTGGACTACGATTTCATAGAGACCATGGAGATTGAGATGCTGGAAGGCAGGACCTTTTCCAGGGATTTGGTCAGCGATGATTCCATAGCCTACATCATCAACGAAACAGCCTTGAAACGAATGGGCAAGGAGCATGCTGCCGGAATGCAGGTGCATTTTACCCATCCCCACCTGCCGGCCCATTTGAGAAAGGGCACACTGATCGGCGTGGTGAAAGATTTTAATATCCGTCCGCTCAGCGAGGAGATCCGCCCCCTGGTGCTTCGCATATACCGGCCTTTTTACAGGTACATGTATATCAGGTACACAGGTGAACCGGTCAAATTACTAAACTATCTGGAGGAGATGCAGAGCCGGCTGTATCCCGGTCTGCCCTTTGATTACACCTTTCTGCAACAGGAGTTCGATCATCTCTATGAGACGGATTACCGGACGGCAAGAATTGTCAAGTATTTCACCATCATCAGCATCATCATTTCCTGCCTGGGACTGTTTGGCATGACACTCTACGACCTT
>CBDTYO010000452.1:0-3229 GCA_965364615.1 uncultured Bacteroidia bacterium | reverse complement strand
AATTATACCATCACCTGGGACGTGTTTGAGGATCTTGAGGAGATCGGGGAGGCGGAGTTTTTTGTCTCCGTCGAACTTACCAGTGACCTCAGCGCTGAGCAAGCCCGGGAATCTCCCCGGGCAGTGACCCAAATCGAGAGGGAACCCACCGGCGTGAATCTGCTGCTGGCCTATTCCGGGAGCACACTGGGTCCTTACGGATTCAGTGCAGGAGCTACCTACAAAAAATGGGGGGGATACGTGAGTTTCCGGTTCGGGGTCGACGACCCGGGGGCCGTCTATTACATGGACTGGAGAATTTATGTGGCAGGGATCCTCAGGCAGATTGTGGAGAGGGGGAAATACAAGCTCTACCTGTATGCGGGAGCCGGTGCCGTGAATGAGTATTATGAGGATTATAGCGGCAATGACTCCTATGATTACGTCACCTTCCTGGCCGATGGAGGAATCCTCAATACCATTGGCAGAGTAAGCCTGACCCTGGGGGTGGAATATATTAATTCAGACTGGGTGCAACCGGTATTCGGGATAGGTTATATGTTTCCCATCAAAAGAAAGGTACAATGATCATGAATAAATATGCTGTGGGATTCCTGGTGCTCTTTCTGTCCGGCCTGGGCCATGTAATGCATGCCCAGAAGGCGCAGAAATCCAGCGGAGTAGTCAAACTTAATATGAAGAAACCCGCATCCACAAGGAATGAAACCATGCCGGTGGTTGTTCCGATGGAACAGAAAACGGTCTACGAATTAAATGGGGACGAAAGCAATTTCACGTGGATCAGTCCCAAACTCAGCAGTGTGAAAACCTCCGAAAGCACCTTCCGCATAGAAGCCACCATCCATTCCGAGGAAGCCATCAGGTTTGCAAACATTTTTAACAATGGAGAATTTGTCACCAACAAGATCCCTCCGGTTTCGAACATTCAGCAGATGGTGGTGGAGCAGGAATTGGAACTGGAACTGGGCAAAAATGATCTGAAGGTTGAAGCAGTCACTGTCTCGGGAAAGAAGATAGAAAGTTCTGTGGAAGTGATATACGACATTTCAAGTGCCAGGTATTATGCCCTGATTATTGCGGTGGAGGAGTATGAGGATCCTGAAATTAGTGACCTGGATCAGCCTGTGGCAGATGCCACCAGGTTTTCCACCCTGATCAACAAGGAGTATAATTTCGAGCGTGAAAACATCACTTTCCTCCGCAATCCCACCAAGGCTGACATCATTGGAACCCTGCACCAGATGCGCAATGTGATTACCCCGGAAGACAATCTGCTGATTTATTATGCGGGGCATGGATGGTGGGATGAAGAAATGTCCACCGGATACTGGTTGCCCAAAGATGCCAACAAGAGCAACCCGGTGAACTGGCTTCCCAACACGGATCTGACCAACTACCTCAATGTACTGAAATCCAAGCATACTCTTTTGATCGCAGATGCCTGTTTCAGTGGTGGGATCTTTGTGTCCCGGGCTGCTTTCAACAATGTAATTTCGGTGGAAAAACTGTACAAGCTGACCAGCCGCAAGGCCATGACCAGTGGAACGCTGAAAGAGGTTCCCGACAAGAGCGTGTTCATTGAATACCTGATCAAGCGCCTGGATTCAAACAGGCAAAAATACCTTCCCTCGGAGCAGCTTTACTCAAGCATGCGTGAAGCGGTCATCAATAACAGCCCCAACATACCCCGTTTTGGCACCATTCAGAATGTGGGGGATGAAGGGGGTGATTTCATATTTATCCGCAGGGATTAGAGATCCGTCCTTTCTGCTGGTTGCTCAGCTATAGCGAACCGGTCATTCTGGAAGGATCGACCCATTCATCGAATTCTTCTTCGGTCAAATAGGCCAGGGACAGTGCCGCCTGTTTCAGGGTGGTACCCTCCTTGTGTGCCTTTTTGGCAATCTCTGCAGCCTTCTCATAACCAATGTGGGGGTTGAGGGCAGTGACCAGCATCAGGGAGTTGTTGAGGTTCTGCTCGATCCGCTCCTTATTGGGTTCGATTCCCACGGCACAATTCTCATTGAAGGAACGGCAGGCATCTCCCAGGAGCCTTGCCGATTCGAGGAAGTTGTAAATCATCATGGGCTTAAACACATTCAGCTCAAAATGACCGTTGCTTCCTCCCACATTGATGGCCACATCATTGCCCATCACCTGCGCGCAGGCCATGGTAAGGGCTTCGGCCTGGGTGGGATTGACCTTTCCTGGCATGATGGAAGATCCTGGTTCGTTGGCAGGAATGCTGATCTCGCCGATGCCGCAACGGGGACCCGAAGCCAGCATGCGGATGTCATTGCCGATCTTCATAAGGCTCACTGCCAGTGTTTTCAAAGCACCGTGGGTTTCCACGATGGCATCGTGTGCAGCGAGTCCTTCAAATTTATTGGAGCCGGTAATGAAAGGCAGGTCGGTAAAGCGTGCAATGTTCCGTGCCACCAGTTCGGAATAGCCCTCAGGGGTGTTGATCCCGGTACCTACAGCCGTTCCGCCCAGGGCCAGTTCCGTTAAATGGTCCAGGCTGTTGACAAGGGCCTTCAGCCCGTGATCCAGCTGGGATACATAGCCGGAAAACTCCTGTCCCAGGGTAAGTGGGGTGGCATCCATCCAATGGGTGCGACCTATCTTCACCACTGCCATGTTGGCATCTGCCTTGGCTTTCAGCGTATCGCGCAGGTCCTTGATCCCGGGAATGGTTACTTCGGTCAGCATCTTGTAGGCAGCTATGTGCATGGCCGTGGGAAAGGTGTCGTTGGAGGATTGTGACTTGTTTACATCGTCGTTGGGATGGATCAGCCTTTTTCCTTCCCCCAGTTTGTTTCCCTGGATTACATGGGCCCTGTTGGCCACCACTTCGTTCACATTCATGTTGGACTGTGTACCAGAGCCTGTCTGCCATACCACCAGCGGGAACTGGTCGTCCAGTTTGCCTTCGATGATCTCGTCGCAAACATCCATGATCAGGTTGGCTTTTTCTTCGGAAAGCACACCCAGCTCCATATTGGTGGCTGCCGCCGCCTTCTTCAGGTAGCCAAAGGCTTTCACGATCTCGATGGGCATGCGCCCGTCACCGATCTTGAAGTTTTCTTTTGAACGCTGTGTTTGGGCACCCCAGTACTTGTCGGCCGGAACCTGTACTTCGCCCATGGTATCCTTTTCAATCCTGTAATCCATGATGCGTATATTTTGATCCAAATATACTCAAAGTGGAACAAGAGAAAGAAAGAAT
>CBDTYO010000451.1:0-3234 GCA_965364615.1 uncultured Bacteroidia bacterium | reverse complement strand
CGTAGAATTCACGGGTTCTGAGCGCCTGCTCTTCGGTGGTCATATTTTCGACCAGGGCGGCGGGTGTCCATAGTATGAATTTATGGCCGTCGAATTCGTGCATTTTTTCTTTGAGCGCCTGGTATTGCAGTTTATAGTTTTCCAGACGCCGTTCCTCGGAATTAATGTCCGGATTCCCTGTATCCTCAAGGATGACCCCCACCGGATAACAATGCTTGAAAATGATCACCTCATAGGCTGCGGTAAGGATTTCCAGGGTAGGTTCTTCCATGAAGGGTTCCTCTCCTGCATTTTTGACCCAGATATTATAATAGTCATAGGGATAATTCTTCCATCCATAGGGCTCGGTTTTAGGAAATACCAGGTCCGTGATCGCATAATCGGTATTGTTGTCCTTGTTGTATTTGGAGAAAAAACGCTCCACATCGCCCTTGCCGGTGATTTTGTGCACGTAGCGGTTGGTGGCACCTTTCCAGATGGCTCCCCCGGTACTATGGTGCACGAAAACAATATTTGTGCTTCCCGACGGCTCCGACTCACAAGCTACCAACATGGCCATAAAAGTGATTAAAACTATTGTCCTCATGATTGCTATTTTGAAAATAAATAAACACTTTCTCCCGTTATATTGTTTGCAAGATATAGAAAAAAGGAAATAGCGCGGTTTCATGAAACTGTTTCTTGGCCGCCAAAGCGATGCATATGAAAGGAATCCTGATGGGGCTGATCCTGTCCCTGAGTACTCTTGCTTCCGCAAGGGTATTTTATGTGCAGGACACAGCCTACAACGAGAACGCGAGCGATAGCAATGCCGGGACTGATATCAATTATCCCTTTGCCACCTGGCAAAAGGGCTTCAATACGGCCATGCCTGGAGATACCGTGTATTTCCGGGGAGGTACCTGGTATCCCAGAAGCGACGATTTTGGAAACGTGACCATATATTATCCCTCCAGTGGTTATGGTTACCGTGGCACCAAATCCAATCCGGTCTGCTTCTTTGCCTATCCGCCCGACGTGGAAAGGGGACATATGCCGGTGCTCGATTGCCGATATACCCATCCAAGTACCAACAACCATGTGGGCCTCTACATCAGTACTGCAGGGTATGCGCATTTCAAGGGGCTCCAGGTGACCAATGTGCGTTCCTGGCCACAGGCCTCGGGTGAAATGTGGTGTGCAGGAATCATGGCAGATGGCTTCAGACACCTGACCCTGGAACACATGAGTGCGTCTTACGTCGGGGGCGCCGGATTCTTCCTGATGAACCATGATACCCTCTATCTCATCAACTGCGACTCACATCACAATTGTGACAGCCTGGATGTGGAATTGCCGGGGAATGATGCGGACGGATTCACCATGGGCGATTCGAGTCCGGTGTCTGATTCATTCAGGATCTCATATATATCAGGCTGCAGGGCCTGGAATAATTCGGACGATGGCTTCAACATCACCACCAGGAAACAACTGATTATGCATGATTGCTGGGCCTGGAACAACGGGGATCTGCAAGGCGATGCCAATGGGTATAAAATGTCCCTGAGTCATGTAAAAACAAGCTGGAAAAGGTTGATCTACAATTGCATTGCCGCCTACAACGAAGCGGCGGGATTCCTTGACTTGAACCTTAACCAGAACATCGGACCGTTTTACGAGTATTTGAATAATACCAGCTACCAGTGCGGAGTGGGTTTTGGAAGCAGCAAGGGTCAGGTGTTTGATTGCGCGCGGCACCCTGCAACGGTCATTTCACGCAACAACATTTCTTTCGCGACCACCGGACCCTATCCGGCCACATACAAGGCATGCGACTATGGATTTCCCACCTATGTGATCCAGGATCATAACACCTGGGTGCAGACCGGAGAGTACTTCCACACAGAGGCCAATCCCGATTATTCTGTGTCAGCCAGTGATTTTATTTCCCTGGATTCGGCCCAATTGCGATGGCCCAGGAAAGTGGACGGATCCTTGCCGGATATCACCTTTCTCAAATTAAGAAGCAGCAGTGACCTGATCAATGCAGGAGTGGATGTGGGCCTGGCCTATTTTGGTCCGGCACCCGATCTGGGAGCCTTTCAGGAAGGAACTTTTTCGGTAGAGTTGCTTACTCCCAGGGCATTGGAGGAATTTCACCTGGGCGATGCTTTGCATTTGCAGGCCAGGGTGGACGGGATTCCTGAAGACATACAGGAGGTCACATTTTATTCAGACAACGGACAAAGCCTCCTGGGTACAGGAACTCAGCTTAGTAGCTCGGTCTGGCAATTTACCTGGGAACCCGATGCCGTCGGTTACCAGGGGCTAAGGGCAGTGGCCACAGGTTCTCAGGGCATGACAGCCACTTCGGCTCTGGTGAGGGTGCGGATCCGTTGGACCCTGGGTGCTGAGGATACAACAGAAATCAACACCCTGGAGAAAATCATCCCCAATCCCAACAATGGTTTTTTTTTGCTGGAAGTACAAAAGCCGCTGAATCAAAGCTGTGATATTCGCATCTTTTCCATGAGCGGACAACTGATGGCCATCGAACGAATGGCTCAGGATGAAAAGACCAAGGAGATGGATGTCTCATTCCTGCCCCCGGGCCTTTACAGCATCCAGGTGGCAAACGAGAAAGATCCTTCCTTCCGGGCAAAAAGCCTGAAAATGGTGATTCACTGATGCAGGTTCGGGGGATCCGGGTCAATTCACCCCCACCCTGTCTGTTTTATCCATGATCACCCCCAATTGTGATGTGGTCATGAATTCCACATCGGGCCAGTGCCTTACAATGGCTTTCAGCAGGGCATACAATTGCCTCAGCCCGTGGTTCCGGTTTTCTGAATGCAGTTTGCCCACGAAACTCACCCTGTGGGTGCTGATGATGGCCGGTGGATATGTCTTTCAGGCAAGATTCCACCCAGTTTCTGCCTTCCCTGCTGGGTTCAAAAACACAGTTGCGCAGGATGTAACGGATTCCGTGGCGGTCCTTCTGTCCGTGAAAGTGCAACCTGGTCCGGGTCTTGCCCAAACGGACAGTTTCCCACTGAATTTTTGATCCCGACCTGTATTTGATGCCGTTTTCGGCCAAAACGCGGTTCAGCGAATTGTTGATGATACCGTTGGGAGGTATGAAAAAGACAGCTTTGTACCCGAAAATCTCCTCAAACAATTTCAGCCCTTCACGGATCACACGTTTGTGATACACCAAATCCCCTGGCTCTGCCAGATCGAACGCAGCCTGATAAC
>CBDTYO010000450.1:0-3239 GCA_965364615.1 uncultured Bacteroidia bacterium | reverse complement strand
CTCAGGTAACAATAGTGTGCGGTCAGGCTGGTAGTAGGTACGTTGTTGATTAATTGCTGTTCTTCAGGTGTGAGAACGGCTTGTAATTCTGTAGCAATAGATTCTGCAATTTCACTATGAATTCGTGTAATATCTTCGACGTTCTCTATTTGCTTCTCATATGATTTTGCCCACAGATGACTGTCATTTGATCCCTCTATCAACAGCACCCTCAGAACAAATGTGTTGCCATATTTTTGACCGCTTCCCTCAACAATATAATTCACCCCCAGCATTTTAGCGATATCAGGTGTTGAAGGCTTATCCTTACCTCGGTACTGTTCAACGGAGTTACGGGAGATGACCCTGAGATCCTTAATGGATTGAAGATTGATAAGGACCTCATCCATAATCCCATTTAAAAAGTACTCATTCCCTTTATCGGGACTATCATTAATGAAGGGAAGCACAGCGATGGATTTATCAAGAATCTCTTTCTTGCTTAATCGTGGAATAACATTGAGGGCAATCAATCCCACAATCACAGCAAAACTGATGTAACTGGCGATCTTCCAGCTGTTGGATGATTTGGTTATTTCATCAGTCTTAACTTCATGAGCTGGCTCAGTCTTTACAACGCCTTCCTCCGGATGGATGTCGTAGATCCATGAGAAGATGATAGCAATCGGGAATCCTATAGCAAGAAGTACGATGATGAGCGTAGGAGTCCATTCCGGCAGCTTGAGTGGTACAGTGATGTTGTTGATCAGCTCGATGATCACAAATGCTGCTCCTGCATAGACTGTAATCACACGGACTACATTCCTTCTTTTAAGCTCGTTCCAGAATTGGGATAGCTTGTTGGGCATATTATGGGATTGCTATTATGCAAGTTACGCCCTGAAAGGATATGAGTCAAATTATCACTTGAAGAGTGAATTAGTAGCTAAGCATTCTCGACGTAAGGATTAGGCTGCTTTCCGGGAAGACCTTAAAAAAGCTGAGGCCCGTTTTCTTCACAGGAGCCAGACTGGAAGGTGAAATATGCCCGTACGGCCTCTAAATATCTCCATTACTGGCAGTTCTTTTCGCTGGAGGGTATTATCATTGGTAGGGGAGGAAAGGCCAGATATGCAGAAGTGTTTTAGAGCACATTACTCAGAATGAGTCACTTAGCGATGTCATATAATACGGATTTCTGTAAACGAAAAACCCTTGCAAGTCTCTGATAAACAGATCATTGCAAGGGTTACATGGTGACTCAGCTGAGGTTCGAACTCAGGACCCCATCCTTAAAAGGGATGTGCTCTACCAGCTGAGCTACTGAGTCATCCGGTTATCGCTGTAAAAGCGGTTGCAAAGATAAAAACAAATTAGCTTTCTGCAAAATAGATTTTCCTCACTTTTTTTTGCTATTCCTGTAATGAATTCAGGGGGTCTTCGTCTTCGGTTTAGAAAACAACAAAAAATGCTTTATAAACCAAAACACGAAATCATGAAAAGAGTAACATTATTTCTTTTGGCCCTGGCCGTTCCGGCACTGATGATGGCCCAGAAAGACGCCATTGACAACCTGATCAACAAGTACAAGGGTCAGGATGGTGTCACGGTGGTCAGTATTGGTCCAGAGCTGTTCCAGGTTATGAAGGGAATGGAAATCGAGGACCTGGAAGATCAGGACATTCCTTTTGATAAGGTAAGCAGTGTCAGGATCCTGACCATCGAGGACAACGAGTCTCTGGCGAATGTGAATTTCTACGAGGAGTTAAAGAACAAGTACGATGTGAACCATCTCCAGGAGGTAATGACCGTAGATGATGGGGGCGAGGTGGTCCGCATGTGGATGAATACCAATGGATCCAATGTGTCGGAATTTCTTCTGATCGTCGGAGGAGATGACAATGTCCTGATCCACATCACAGGGAATTTCAATCTCAGCGACCTGGAGGGACTGGCCGAGTCTTTTGGGGATGATATCCACATCCATCTGTAGATTTATTAACTTGTAAGTTCTTTAGCATATTGAACCCGCATGAAGTCCTCAGAATTCAAACTGTTGGTAATGCCCTACAGTTCCCGGCTGTACCGGATGGCTTATCGCCTGATGAACAGCCGGGAAGAGGCTGAGGACATTGTCCAGGAGGTCTATGTGAAACTCTGGGGCATGCGGAACGATCTGGACAAATACGACAGCATCGAGGCACTTTGTGTCAGAATCACCCGTAATCTGTGCCTGGACCAGCTCCGGCGGAGGAAAGTGAATCTCGATGCCATGAAGGCTGAGAGGCTCAAACAGGAAGGTCATCCTGAAACGCCCTCGGAAAGTCTGGAAAAGAAGGAAAACGCGGAACTCTTGCATACCCTGATAACAGCACTGCCCGAACCACAGCGGTCGCTGGTACACCTCAGGCACCTGGAAGGAAAGGAATATGAAGAAATCGCCGAAATGGTCAACATGAACGTAAACGCCATCAGGGTGAGCATTTCGCGGGCAAGGAAACAGATGCGTGCTTTGGTAGAAAAACAATATTCATCATGGAGAGTATAAAGGACATACGTAAGTTGCTCGACCGCTTTTACCAGGGGGAAACCACCCTGGAAGAAGAAAGGAGGCTGCTGGAGTATTTCTCCTCCACCAGCGTTCCGGAAGAGATGATCCCCGACCGTGACCTGCTCAGAACCATGGACTCCGGGAACGAAGCCATTCATGTGCCCGTGGACCTGGATCAAAAAATACTTGCAGGCATAGACCGGGAAGAACGCAAGATGACACGGACCAGGAGAATATCTCTATTCTCCCTGTCGGGACTGGCAGCCGGACTGCTGGTGGTGATTGCCCTATACACCGGTTATTTCAGCAATCAGAACTCCAGGCTGGCCATGCAGGATACCTTTGAGGATCCCCAGGAAGCCTACGAGGAAGCCAAGCGAACCCTGGCTTATGTGTCGGCCAAACTGAATGACGGCACCAGCGAGTTGAAGCATGTGCAGCAGGCCAGCAAGGCTGCTTCAGATCCACTGAAATCGCTCTCGAAGATCAATAAGGGGAGCAAGGAACTGAGCCTGCTGGGACAGATTCAACGGGTGAATGATATGAAGCAATAGTTATTGGTTATTAGTCAGGACAAGATACAGGATAGATAACAATGAAAAACTTAGATACAATGAAACGGATTATATTGGGAGGGATGTTGATGGTATTCGCGCTCTCCGCTTTCGGACAGAAAAGTGCTGTGGACAAGGTATTTGATAAATACAAC
>CBDTYO010000449.1:0-3250 GCA_965364615.1 uncultured Bacteroidia bacterium | reverse complement strand
ACATTCATATATGGCATTTTTCATGGAATCGAGGCTGCTTACATCTGCCTTCACAAACCACGCCCGGTTGGTGCTTACCTGCCTGTTCAGATCCCTGGTCAGGGCAAGCCCTGCTTGCGCATTGATGTCCATGATGACCACATTGGCCCCTTCCCCAAACAGCAACCTGGCGATGCCTTCCCCGTAGCCCATGGCTCCTCCCGTAATGGCCACCACCTTGTTGAACAGCGGTTTTTTAATCTGCGGTGAGGCCACATGTTCAGGCAAATCGGCGCCCCGGCTTGCCTGGCGAACCGTGGCCAGTTTCTGTTCCACCTTGGACTTGTTGGTGGACAAGCCCAGGAGTCCCAATCCCTCCATAAACAGGTATTCCCCGATTTCCTCCCTGGTGGCCTCCACCTCTTCCAGGATCTTCTGCGTGTCTCCCTTGAATACCGAAATACTTCTTCCCAGCCGCACAGTGAGTTGCTCCGGGTCGGTTTCGTTCAACTGATCGAGCGGGACAAAGCTGCCACTCTTCAAGGCATGTTTGGAGGTGATCATGCGGATGGCAGGAACTACATCCAGTATCTGCTGCTGCTTTTCCATGGGAGCAAGGTATTTAGAAGTTGGTAAAGTAATGATTTAGTATGGCAAGACCCAGCTTTTCCATCTCCTCCCGGCTCTTTTCCGGGTAACCCGGCCCCTCCCTGGCAACCAGGTACTGATGCGCAGCCAGGCTGGCGGCTCCCAGAAAGGAAATTTTCTTCAGGGAGTCGTCCAGGGGCGTTTCATTGCTGCAGGCCACGGTGAGGGGTCCCATGGCAGTGGTGTTGTGTTCGGTGCCAAAGGAAACCATGAAACCCTGATCATAGAAATACTCAGCATATTCTTTGAGCACTTCGAACCGATTTCTCAGGGGGATCATCTCCACGGACCGGAAACCCCTTTCCTGCAGATCTGCCAGCAATGATTTTCGATCCCGTTCAAATTCTGTAAAATGTCCCCCTGCGCCGTCCAGCAACATGGGATAGGTGGGAATTCCGCCTGCAGCCTTAATGATCAGGACGATGTCCTCGACGCTCATGAATGCCTTTTCATCTTCCGGAACAAAGGCCGGGGCTCCTGCCTTCATGAGCCTGGTCCGCAGTTCATCCTCGAGGCCTGAAATATCATCACGCTGTTTTTCGGAGCGCAAGCCACCATAAATCCGTTTCAGGATTTCATCATGCAGCTCCGGGCTCCCGGCCATTCCCTCCAGTCTTATCCGGATTGCCTTGGCCACATGGCGTTCCCGCAACAGATTCATGGCCTGTTTTTCCATGATCTCCTCCACCGAGATCCTGATATCCACCCCTTGAAATTCCATCCAGCGGTTGACCAGATCGATCATCTTGCCCACCTGTTTATTGCTTTCTTCCACCACCCGGTCCAGCTTATTCTGCAGGTCAGCAGATAATATGGAAGGATGGGACAATCCCTTGCCGCTGATGTAAATCCGGCCGGGATTTCCCGGATCGTTGATACGAATTCCTTCTTCCTGTTCCTTCAGACTGATCCCGATCAATTCCACATTGAGCAGGGGAAACAACCCATAATCCCGGCATTTTTCTATGAACTCTGCATATCCGTCGGTCACATAGAAATCATTGATGCCCAGGATGGAAATGTCCTCTGCCCGGGCAGCTTTCACCGCTGAATCAATGCCGTCGAAGGCACTGAAGGAGTAGGGAGTATGTATGTGGTTATTGACCTTCAGGGGGAATCCGGCAAAGGCTTCAGTGTGGGATCCAAGCAATGCCCCCCGGTCTGGAAATGTATCAAAAAAATGCATGGACATCTTCTATTAGACCCCCAGTCGGCTTCTGCGAAGCTGTTCTCCGGAAGTAAAGTTATTGGCCACAGTATGGTTCTTTAAAGGTAGTATCTTCTCATGAATGGCATCGATGATCCAGGAGGCCTGGGGGAAGAAATAATCCTCCAGTTCATAAGCCGGGGTGATCCAGTTGCGCGAACCCACCACCACAGGTGGGGCATCCAGGTCATCAAATCCAAGTTCCGTGATGGTATGTGCCATATCTTTCAGATAGGATCCCCTTTCGCTGGCATCACTGACCAGAATGATCCGTCCCGTCTTTTTCAAAGATCCAAGGACCAGCTCGTAGTTGAAGGGTACCATGGAACGGGCATCAATGATCTCGGCCGACAGACCATATTTCTCCTGGAGCAGATCTGCAGCTTCCCTGGCCTTGTACAAAGTGGCCCCGATGGTCAAAATGGTCAAATCTTCACCGGCCCGCTTGATATCCGGTTCTCCGATGGGTATTTCGTAGTAGCCTTCCGGCACTCCGTCCTGGTGAAACTCCTCCCCGACCCCGTATAGCCGCTGGCTTTCGAAAAAGACCACCGGATCGGTTCCCTGAAGGGCCGCATTCATCAAACCTTTGGCATCATAAGGAGTGGCCGGAAAGACCACCTTGAGTCCGGGAATATGTGCCACCAGGGAGGACCAGTCCTGGGAGTGCTGTGCCCCGTACTTGGAACCCACCGATACCCTGAGCACCACCGGCATTTTGATCAGGTTACCGCTCATGCTCTGCCACTTGGGAAGCTGGTTGAAGACCTCATCTCCTGAGCGTCCCAGGAAATCGCAGTACATGATCTCGGGTATCACCCTGCCTCCGCACATGCCGTATCCAATGGCCGTTCCCACGATGGCCCCTTCGGAAATAGGAGAATTGAACAGCCGGTGGTACGGCAGTGCCTCGGTCAGTCCGCGATACACCGCGAAGGCCCCGCCCCAGTCGCGGTTCTCCTCCCCGTAAGCCACCAGCGTGGGATCTTTGTAAAAGCGATCGGCAATGGCCTCGAAAATCCCATCGCGGAACTGGTATTGCTTCATGGCAGAGTGGGCCTTGCCCTTGGCATCAAAGGCGAATCGTTCCTTTCGTGCGATCTGCTTCACCCTTGGATTCTCCTCCAGGGGATGGTTTACTTCAGGGCTTCCCCCCTCCATGCGGTCCACCGACTCATTGGAGAACATCATGTCCCCGATGAGACCGGGATGTTTTACCAGGTCCATCCTGGGGCTTACCTGATCATCAATGGAAAGGTTGAAAGCCCCCAGGATCAGCGCATCACATTCTTCACGGATGCTGTCCAGGGCCGCCTGGTCTGCTGCTCCTGAAGCCATCAGCTCCTGGCCAAAGGAGACTATGGAATCCACGGATTCCCAGGCTTCTATTTCCTCTTTGGAGCGATAGGAGGAGGA
>CBDTYO010000448.1:0-3255 GCA_965364615.1 uncultured Bacteroidia bacterium | reverse complement strand
TCGTCGATCCAGTTCATGAAGCTCATGCGGCACCTCCGTCAACACCGATCAGGATCACGTCATCAGACACATACTGATGCGGCGGAATCACCAGGTTGGTTGTCGCACTGGTATTCAGATTCCTTCCACCAGCAGCCAGATGGTCCCCACCAAAGACAAAAACCTGGCCAGGGAAAAGAGATTGATCAGCCTGCTTTCTTTCCGGATTGACTCTTCGAATTCTTTAACTCTCCTGGCATAGGTTTCCTGCAAGTGCTCGGTGGGCATAGATAATCAGATTTACCCAAAGATAGAAAAACCCGTTGAATGGAAAGTCCCGCCCACGCTGGCTAAGGCTGGCGGAGTGTGATCATGCGCAGGGGGTTCTTATAGTAGACGGGCAGACCGGTATCGCCGTCGTTGATGTTTTTTCCCTCTGTTGTTTTTCTTCTCTGCCAGATGACAGGGGTAAGTCCCTTGACTTTTTTGATGATTTTCGGGGATTCCGGATCCAGGATCCACTCCTCATGAAAGTAGACGGAAAGCAACTCCTGACGGGGATCATAGCGGGAACCCATGCTGATATAATTCTCGATCAGGTTAATGAGATGGGTCTGCAGCTCCCTGGTGCTTTGATCCATGGAATCCGCTTCTGCAAAAGCCTGGTCATTTGATTCCAGGAGGTGGGGATCGAGCAGCATAAATTCGTACTCAATGTTTTTGATCCGAAGTTCCTTGCCGGGAATAGCCAGATCCCTTGGTTCCTCCGAGCAGGATAGTTTTTGGCTTCTTACTTCCTTGCTCAGGGCTCCATTGCCCAGGAAGGTCCATTGCTCCCCGAATTCAATGTAGCAGTCCCTTTCTCCCAAAGGTTGCAGTTGAGCGGGAGCTTCTACAAAATCAATGAGCTGGAAAGTTGCTTCCTGTGCTGCCAGGGGTTTCATACAGAATCCTGTCGCAGCCGTGGCCAGCAATAAAAAGATATAGCGAATGTTTTTCATATTATTTGTCTCTTTCGGGCAATGTGCCGCATTGGGCATTGGCTCCTATGCGGAAGGGAATCTTGATGCCCAGATCCACGCCCCAGGCACTTCCTTCGTAGGAAATGACCGAGGTGACGGGGGTCTCGGGGACTGTATTGGTCACTTCAATGTTTTCGGCCTGCATAAATCCCTGCATATAGTTTACATACAGGGTGGCAATCAGGGGAAACCCCATGGGCAGCTTATATTCCACACCGGTTCCCAATCGAAGCACCGGCAGTACCGGTTTGCTTCTGGAAGCTGAATAGGTGGTGGTGGCATCGACCGTGGCCGAAGCAGCGGGGGAGTAGTAACTAAAGTCGCCTGTGCCCTGGTTGTAAACATCTCTGGCAAAGTGGGTGAGCACAGAGACTCCTCCATGGATGGCCCAATGGACCTTGCCTTTGTAGAGATCGTAGAAATACCTGATCCTCACCGGAATCTCCAGGAACATGGGGGCGGGAACGCTGGTCACAAAATCTACCTCATGGTCGTACATGATGGCGAAAAATGTACTGGAACGCTGGTAATAGACACCCAGATCCAATCCGAGATCACCGGTCAGCATGTAGCCAGCATAAATTCCTGCATGCAGATTTGCATAGCGAAACACTCCACGATCGTTCATGGGCCTTGCTCCCACAGCCGGGTGGGTGCTGGCGAACTGTCGCCACAAGGCACCAAGATCCCCTCCCAGGTATACCTGCCCCCTTCTGTCCACGGGTTTTCCTTTATACACAGAGTTTTCAATCCTTTTCCTCACCCGGTAGTCTTTGTTCTGCCAGATGTTGCTCAATGGCAGGTTGAACGCCAGCGTGGTATAAAGCGAATTTCCTTTGGATGTATAGAAGGTGGAGGTGGGACCGCCGGATTCTCCCGAATAATCCAGGCTGAATACATTGGAAGGCCTATCGAATAAAGCAGTCATGTAGCTGAGATTGAGCGAAGCCCGCCAGGCTCCTGAAATACCTAGATTGATGCCCACACCGACCTCCAGCATATGCGAGGCGCCCTGGTCAGACACCTGCTGCACATCGAAGGAATAGGCCGATGCATCGGGCGCAGACAACAGGCTTGAGTAGGCATAGGCATTATCAGCTTGTGAATGGATGCGGTGCACGTAGCCCAGCCGGGGGGTAAAGCTTACAGGGAATTCGGAGGGTTGTATCCTGTACTCGACCCTCACAGGGATCAGAAACGATCGGGAGGAAGTCCACTGCACCTGATGGGGGCGCTCATCAAGCATATTGATCCCATCTCTCAGGGGGACATACAGCAGGCCGGTGGCCACAGAAAAACTGGGAAAGATCTCCTGTCCCACGGTCAGGCCTGCCACATAGCTGGGCACATTGGCACGTTGAAATCGCTTGCCCGGATCATCCACTTTGAGCATGTTCCACATGGTCCCGGCTTCCAGGTTGAGGGAGGTCTTAAGCTGGGCGCTTGCCTGCAGGGCGCAAACAAGGGTAAGGACAAGCATCAGGGAAGAGACTTTTCGGGCATGCATAGGCAGAGATTTTGCTACTTTTTTAACGAAAAAGCGCTGGGATCATTGTTTCCCGGGCCTTTAAGATAGAAATTATCCTCAGAATGTCATGGTGAAAATCGTCTCCTGGTTGGGGATCGATTTGGCAGTGATTGTGCCGCCGTGCAGCCTCAGTATTTGCCTGGAAAGGCTTAGCCCGATTCCGGAACCGCTTCGTTTGGTGGTGAAAAAGGGAATGAAAATCTTATCAATCACATCGTCGAGAATGCCCGGTCCATTGTCGGTCACCTGGATGGTGGGTCGTCCCCTTTTGTTATAGAAGCCCCTGATCATGATTCGCCCATCTTTGGATCCACCCAGGGCCTGCACGGAGTTTTTAATCAGGTTGATAAGCACCTGCTCGATCATTTGCTCATCGATCTGTACCTCTATGGTATCGGGTTCTATGGAGGTGACCAGGGAGATGCTTTTTTTCTGGGCTTCCTTTTTCATCAGGGTATGCACATGCTGGATCAGTTCCTTCATCCTGACCACCGCAAAATTGGGTTCCGGGATCTTGGTCAGGCTCCGGTATGTCTCTACAAAATTCATCAGGCCCGTGCTGCGCTTGTTGATGGTTTGCAGGGCTCCCTGAATCTCCTGAATGGTGCCCATGTCCACTTCGGGCATGTCCTTTTCCCCTGAAGTATAGGGCCTGACCATGGACTCAACAGTGGACGAAAGGGAGGAAATGGGGGCAATGCTGTTCATGATCTCGTGTGTCAGGAC
>CBDTYO010000447.1:0-3312 GCA_965364615.1 uncultured Bacteroidia bacterium | reverse complement strand
TCGGCAATGCTGCCATTCCTGATTTATCCCGCGGTCTTGATGGCAATCGGCGATTTGCCTTACGGCTACATCCTGCGCAAGATTATGATTGTCATCCCCTTCGCCCTGTCCCACATGGCCCAGAAAATGACTGACCACCAGTACACGGAGGGTGCGAATGGTGTCCACGAACAAAGAATGGGGGCCATTGAAGGAATAGATAAATCCCCCCTCCCGGGTAGGGGTCCAACGTCCCGCCTGCACGGCCCCGCTGATCTTCAGCGCCAGTTCGTAAAAATCCTTTTCCCAGCTGTCAAATGGGATCAGCGCTTCCCTCATCAGGCGAAGCAGGTTGCCATAGGTGCTGATGTTGTTGAATCCATGATCGTGCACTCCTGCATGGCTGACATGGGGTGCCATGTTCTTCCGGGTATGCTCCCTGCCGTAGTCCAGGAAATACTTCTCCCCGGTCGCATCAAATTGCAGCAAAGCCGAGCCATACTGGAATCCCTGGGTCCATTCGGTCCAGCCCCGGGTCGTATAGGTCCCTTCCACGGTAAACACTGGAGAGCCCCTGGATGCATCATAGGTTTTCTCGATCAGCCTTATTTTCTCAGCGGACAAGTCCCAGAACTGATCCAGCTTGTGGGCCAAATGTTCCGCTTGCAACTCGAAGTCAATGATCATGGCTCAGCAGGGGTTTCAGAGCTTATAAATATAGCCAAACTTCCAAACCCTTTCATATCCGAGAAAGGATTATCTTTAGGTTCATCAATTTCCAATCCTGGATTATGCCTTTATTGATTGCGGTGCTTGCTGTGGTTTTGCTCCTGCTGCTGATTACGGTGGCGAAATTCAATGCTTTTCTCTCCTTTGTCATGGTCTGCATTTTTGTGGGCCTCACCATGGGCTTGTCGCTGGAAGACACCATTGAGGCCCTGAAGAAAGGCATCGGGGACACCCTGGGCCTGCTGGTGTTGATTCTGGGATTTGGAGCCATGCTGGGCCGGATCCTGGCAGACAGCGGGGCCGCCCAACGAATCACCCAGACACTGGTGGGTGCTTTCGGGCTCAAAGGGGTGCACTGGGCCCTGATGCTGGCCGGTTTTATCGTGGGAATCCCCATGTTCTATTCGGTGGGATTTGTGATCCTGATCCCCCTGGTCTTCACTTTGGCTGCAGCCACCGGACTGCCCCTGCTATTTGTCGCAGTGCCCATGATTGCCTCTTTATCGGTCACCCATGGGCTTCTTCCTCCACACCCCGCTCCCACCGCCCTGGCCGACATGTTCGGGGCCGACATGGGGAGGACCATCATGCTGGGCCTGCTCATTTCCATCCCCACCATCATCCTGTCGGGCCCGGTGCTCTCTCCCCTCTTCAAGAAGATCAAGGCCTCCCCCATGAAAGACTTTACCGGTTCGGCCGCCCTGAAGGAGGAGGAACTTCCCTCCATTTTCCTGAGCATCCTGGCGGCATTGATGCCGGTGGTCCTCATAGGATTATCAGCCCTGCTGACCTTTCTCCTGGGGAAAGGCTCTACCCTGTATGCCGTGGCTGAAGGCATGGGCAATCCCGTGCTGGCCATGTTGCTCTCGGTCCTCTTTGCCCTCTTTGCCCTGTCCCTGCGAAATGGCAGAAAAATCACCGAGGTCATGGAGGACCTGGGACACTCCATTTCCAGCATTGCCATGATCCTGTTGATCATTGCAGGAGCCGGTAGCCTGAAGGAAATCCTGGTGGCCAGCGGCATCAGTGAGTATCTGGGTGACCTGCTTCGTCAGTCCAACGCCTCTCCCCTGGTCCTGGCATGGATCATCGCAGCAGTAATCCGCTTATCCATAGGATCAGCCACGGTGGCGGCCATGACGGCTGCCGGCATTGTGCTTCCCCTGCTTTCTGATCAATCCCTCTCCCCGGAACTCATGGTCCTCGCCGTCGGTTCAGGGAGCCTGATCTGTTCGCATGTCAATGATGCAGGTTTCTGGATGTTCAAGGAATACCTGAACCTCTCGGTCAGGGACACCCTGCTTACCTGGTCGTTCATGGAAACTGTCATTTCCGTGGTCAGCATGGCCGGCATCCTGCTTTTGAATATATTTATATAACCAATCATGTAGCCACCGATGAATGCAATAGATCAAAAAATCCAGGCCATGGGGCTGGAATTGCCCCCTCCACCCCCCTCGGGAGGCATTTACCATCCTGTGGTGATCACAGGAAGGCATCTGTATGTATCCGGACAGGGTCCCGTACTGCCGGATGGACAGTTGATCCAGGGAAAGGTAGGGACCGATTTAAGCCTGGAAGAAGGACAAATGGCCGCCCGCCAGGTGGCCCTGACCATGCTCTCCACCCTGAAAGCCCAGATAGGGGACCTGGACAAAATCAAACGCCTGGTCAAGACCCTGGGCATGGTCAATTGTCACCCCGAATTTACCCAGCACCCGCAAACCATCAACGGATTCAGTCAACTGATGGTGGATGTGTTCGGCGAGGAAAATGGCCGGGGGGCACGCTCTGCCGTAGGCATGTCTCTGCCAGGAAATATAGCGGTGGAAGTGGAGTGTATTTTTGAATTAGTAGAATAATACATGCAAGGCGAGGAAACTTGGTACAAAACCGAGAATGAAAACTCGGTATTTACTCCTGCAGTCCTGTTGTATCCCGATCGCATCGAGGAGAACATCCGCAGGATGATTGCCGTGGCAGGCCATCCGGACCGACTGCGTCCCCATGTGAAGACCCATAAAATAGCGGAATTGATCACCCTTCATTTGAAAATGGGGATCTCCCGGTTCAAGTGTGCCACCCTCAGCGAAGTGAAAATGGTGGCCGCCCAGGGCGCTCCGGATGTGTTGCTGGCCTATCCCCTTCCGGGGCCGGCCAGTCAAAAATTCGTTCAGCTCATACGCGCTTTCCCCAAAACCCGCTTCTCTGCCACGGTGGACTCCCGGGAGGCATGTCATTCACTCAGCCAACTGGCCCGGGAAAACGGAAAGGCGATGAACCTCTTGGTGGACCTGGATACGGGAATGCATCGCACGGGCATTGATCCGGGCAGGGCGATGGACCTGATCCAATGGATCCACAAGGATCCCTGGCTGGTCTTCGGGGGACTGCACATCTACGACGGGCATATCCATGAGCGGGATCCTGAGGCCAGAAGGATGCATTGTGACGCTGATTTTGAAGGGGTTCATAAGCTGATGGCCCGACTGAAAAGCCAGGGGATTGATGTGGATGAACTGGCCTGCGGCGGAACCCCCACCTTTCCCATCCATGCCCGCCATGAAGCCAGAACCTTGTGTCCGGGCACCCCGGTGCTCTGGG
>CBDTYO010000446.1:0-3327 GCA_965364615.1 uncultured Bacteroidia bacterium | reverse complement strand
GGGAGTCTCTTCATGCCGCAGGTAATTGTCCAGGTACAGGGCATTGCCCGATTCCATGGCACGGCTGGTGATCAGGTGCTGTTCCGAGGCCATGATCATGGAGGAGAGGGCATTCTTGGAGATCCTCAGGCCCAACACCATGATGTTTACGGCCATCAGTGCCAGGATGAAGATCAGCACAGAGAAATTCTGAAGCTGGTTTTCCTTGTCCCTGATGGCATGGACGACCAGGACCGGGATGAATACGACCACGGTGAACAATACACTGAAGCTGAGGGCCACGCCGGCTCCGGGCCAGTGATTTACCTTGAACAGCACCCCGGTAAGGAAAAAGAAACCGGTGATGACCCCGGTAATGTACAGGGCCCTGTTGACTTTCTTGCCCTGTTTCCGGGTATCACGTATGTTGTACATGGCAAACACAGGCAGGTAGATCGCAGCCAGGAGGAAAGTACCCAGGGTGAGCAGCACCGAGGCGCCGGGCCAGTGCATGAGTTTGAACAGGGCCCCTACAATAAGCAGGGTGGGAGCAATGGTTCCGAGGATATACATGAATTTTTTCATCATACGGTATTTTTGGTTGATTAGAAGCAGTGTTTCTTCCTGGATCTGCTTGATCCTGTCATTTTCAAGCCGCTGGCTGACCTCTTCGAAGGCTTTGAGGAATTCGATCCCTTCATCCATCCTGGCTTCAATGTCGCAGCACAGGTGGTCAAGGAGCTCTTTTTGCAGCTGGGTATAGGTCAGCCCCTGCTTGTCGATCTCCTTGCTGAGGAAAGCCAGTTCTTTTTCGGTCAGTTCGGCCATGGCAATTAGCCAGTTGAGGTTTGGTCAGGATATGCAGCTTAAGCCAGGTTCAGGCTCGGGCCCGTATCCAGGACACGTGTCATTATGGTGACAAAATCGATGAATTCACGGACCTTCTCTTTGGCTGCGCTGGTGCCTGACTCGGTGAGCCTGTAGTATTTGCGCACCCGCTTGCCGATGCTTTCCTCTTCGGAGGTGATCAGCCGGTCCGATTCCAGTTTATGAAGGGCAGGATAAAGAGCGCCCCAGGAGAGCTGCACCCTGCCTTCAGTCAGCCGTTCCACTTCCTGGGTAATCTCGTAGCCATACATCCTCCCCTTCTCCTCGAGAAGTTTCAGGACAATGGTCTTCAGCGTGCCTTTGAGCAAATCTTTGGATATCATAAGACAAATATATATAATATACCGATATATCCAAAACAAATATATAATATTCCGACCCATTATTTTTTTGCACTTTGGTTAATTCCCCTTCCTTACATACCTTTATTGGCCATAACAATCGGATGGGTCCAGGCACACTAGCTATGAACAGCACCCTATGTAGAGCTTCTTTTTTGTCCCGGTTTTGGCCGGGGGTGTTCTGCGTGTTGCTGTTTCTGAGCTGGCCATTACATTCCAGTGCTCAGACCGAGATCATTGTCTACGACGGAAATACGGGGATCCATGCCATCTCCCTCCAGGGGGATACGGCCCGGGTGGTGGGCTTGACAACGGGGAGTCCAGCAGAAAAAGCAGGTGTAAGACTGCGTGACCAGATCATCTCCATCAACGATTCGGTGGTGGCGGGAAGGGGCCTTGGCCTGAGGCAGGTGAAAGACCACCTTTTCGATGCCAGTGGCAAACCCATCCACCTGGAGATCAAAAGAAGGGGAGAAGATTCACTGTTGTCCTTTACCTTTCAAAGAGATCTTTTCCTGCATGGGATCGAGGCATTTGAATATGAATACCTGATCGATTCCCTGGAACAGTGGGATATCCGGGACCTGCTTTCCGGTAGCCTGGACAGCCAGTTTAAAAATCCCCTGGTGGCGAAAAGCACCGTATTTGCAGTGGCAGAAGGCAGCCGTGCAGCTGAGCTTGGGATCAGGCCAGGCGATCAGGTGGTCAGCCTGTTGGAGCTGCTTGACAGGGAAGCACTTTTAAACATAGGCAGCGGCATATTAAATCCTGTAAACACCGATACCTCTTTTACCATCAGGCGGGGCGATACCCTCCTGTATTTCCATGAGCCTCCCACAAACAACCAAGGACTGGAAGGGGTATACAGTTTGTTTGACAAGGATTTTTCACATGCCTGTGCCTGGCTGAAGGTCACCATGGTGAACAGGATTTCGGATAACAGGGACTACCTGTTGAATTTTCCCAACATGGCAGGAACCGATTCCCTGAATGTCTATGTACTGACCGAATCGGGAGATATCATAGAAAAAAGATCCGGCATTCTGATCCCGGTGAATGAACGCGATTATGTGTATAAGAACTGGCATGCGGTATCCCTTCCCCTGGTCAAGGACAGCATCCAGACCTTTTACCTGCGCTATAAATCTTACGCGAGCATCGGTGGCCCTGTGATGTGGGTAATCGCGCAGGATGGGATGGTGACATACGACCGCGTCGAGCGGATGGTGCTTTTTGCCTTACTGGGGATGATGCTCATCATTTCGGTGTTCTTTTTCATCCTGTTTTTCGCCATCCAGGGCCGCCAGTACATATATTTTGCCCTCTATATCTTTTTTGTGGCCGCTTTCCTTTTTGTGGCGGGAGGGTATCTGGGGGAGTTTATGTGGAAGGAAAATGTGTACCTGTCGCTCTGGGTCTCCTCCGCACGTGGTTTTATCGTCTCTCTGCTTACAGCCTGCTTCCTGCTTTTCGGGAATGCCTATCTGGAACTGAAAAAGCATCTCAAGGGATGGTACTGGGCAGTGATTGTCCTGCTGGGACTGATAGGCGTCAGGGTGCTCTATATTATTCTGGCTTCCCTGTTTGATTTTGAAATGGGGGACGTGCTTGAAGCAGTGGTTCTTATTTCGTGGGGACTGGCCGTGGGATTCATTCCTTTGTTTATCCTGATCCTGCCTGCCATTTTCAGGATCCAGAAGGGATTTAAACCTGCCTGGTATTTTCTGGTGGCCAATCTGGTCCTGATGCCACTTACCATCATGACCTTACTCAATGTTACCGTTTCGTTTTCAGTTCAATCGAGGACCGATTCCATCCTTATGAGCATACTCCAGGTCTCTGGTGTATATCTGGCAGCCGTGATACAGATCCTGATATTTTCCTTTGGGATCGCCAAAAAAATGCGTGTGGATGAACAGGAACACAAGCTGGCTCAGTTAAGGATCATTGATCAGCTCAGGGAAAACGAAAAGCTGAAGGACAAGGTTAATCGCGAACTGGAACAAAAAGTGCAGGAACGTACCCGGGAGATCCGGGAGCAAAAGGAAGAGATCGAAGCCCAGCGGGATGAGATCGAGGCCCAGCGCGATCTGGTATTCATACAGAAAAAGGAGATATG
>CBDTYO010000445.1:0-3336 GCA_965364615.1 uncultured Bacteroidia bacterium | reverse complement strand
TCATGTACCACGTGAATATATCGGAAAACACCAGGTTGAGTCCCACCAACTTATTGAAAGGATCGAGCAAGAGCATCACCAAACCCACCGCGATCACCAGGGAAATAATACTCAGGAATACGCTTTCAAACAGGAATTGCCTGACCAGTTGTTTTCGTCCGGATCCCACCACTTTTCGAAGACTCACTTCCTTGGCCCGGCTCAGAGATCGCGCCGTGCTCAGGTTCATGAAGTTGATGGAGGCAATGACCAGGATAAAAAAGGCGATCAATCCAAAGATCACGAGGTAGGTTCGGTTCCCGATGGGCCTGAATCCAAGATTGTTGGGAACCTGTATTTCCTGATCCAGGTGAATATCCAGCAGAGACTGGGTGAAAACACCATACCTCCCCCCGGCTTCCATGAATTCTTCCGGACTCACGCCCATGAATTGCATGAGCTGGTCCCGGATCTTTTCAATCAGCACCTCGTTGATCTTGCGGTCCAGCTCGGCCCTGTCGGTACCGGGACGGACCAGGATATAGGTTTGCATATAATTGTTCAGCCAGATGGGTGTGCGGCTTTGCGGATCGGTGGAATAGGAACAGATGAAATCATAGAAGAAATGAGATACCCTGGGGGCATCCTCCACCACCCCCGTGACCCGGTATAGGGTGGAATCGTCATTCATATACAGGGTCTTGCCAATGGGATCTCCTTCAGGAAAATACTGCGCCACCTTGGATTCCGAGATCAGGATGGTATAGGGCTCATCCAGACAGGTGGCAGGATCACCGTGCAATAAATCGATGGTAAAAACATCGAAAAAGGTAGAATCGGTATACATGATGTGGTTCTCCAGGTACTTGTTGGCCGGATCGCTCCACATCAATCGATTGTCCCTGAAATCAAACCTGCAGAAAGTCTCAATATCAGGGATCTCTTCATGGAAACCGGGTCCGAAAGTCGGGCTGTTCCAGGCTCCCTTTATTTCCTGACCAGCTATCTTCCCGTCCAGATAGAGCCTGTAGATATCTGAGGATCGATCATGAAAGCGATCGTAGCTGGTTTCGCTGATGAGGTATAAAATAATGAAGATGGCACTGGCCAGTCCAATGGCCAATCCGGCTATGTTAATGGCATTAAACGCTTTGTTTTTGCGAATGCTCCTTACAGTAACCCGGATGAAATTTTTCCACATGTGTTTCAGGTTTGCTATAGTTTGTCAGAAATTGTGCCAATGATCATATATTCCTTATTATCTGTTGCTTAGCAAGTAATGCCATTCCTTGAATCGCACGTTATCGTACAGGGGTGTACACTTTCGGACAATGGTTTTTTCAACTCTTTTCCCCTATCTTGTGTTGTCCATAGGACGAAGAACCTATCACAGATGTTACCATGAAACATAAAACCGTATCCCGCCGCGAATTTGTCAAGCTCTCTGCTGCAGCCGCAGCAGGGCTCACCGTACTGCCTGGTTTCCGCTTCGGACTGGACCAGCTTCCCACTCCCATGAAACGGGGTTTTGGAAAAATCCCTTTTGAAGTGACCACCCTGGGACTCGGGGGACAAGCCTCCCTGCAGTGGACCCCTCCGGATGTGGACCCGGTGCCCATCATACTGAAAGCCTTCAAAATGGGGGTCAACTACTTTGACACCTCCAACCTGTACGACGGCAGCCAGCTGAATTTCGGCAAGGCTTTCCGGAAGCTGAACCTGATCCCCGGCGAACCGGGATATGATGAGAAATTGCGTGAGTCCATATTCCTGACCACCAAAACCCACCAGAGATGGGGAAAGCCGGGTTTTCCGGAACTGGAGAAAGTGAACAACTGGTCCAACGGCGATCCTGCAGGGGGCGCTGTGGCAGACCTGAAGCGGTCCCTCTCCCAGATGTTCGGGGATGGACAGGGATCTTACCCGGAAGGATCTTATGTGGACATGGTGCTCACCCACAACCTGAACTTCCAGGAAGAAGTGGATGTGATGTACAAGGGGCTCGAGACCCCCTTGAATAAGAATGAGAATTTCGGGGTGCTGGTCACCCTCAGGGATTTCCGCGACGGGACCAACCTTACCGGATTGAATCCCAAAAAGGAAAAGCTGATCAGGCACATTGGCCTGTCGGGGCACATCAATTCCCCGGCCATGATCAACATGATCCAGCGCGATCGCTGGGAGATCCTGGATGCCATGCTTGTGGCCATCAACTCCAACGACCGGCTGTATCTGAATCACCAGCACAATGTAATCCCGGTGGCCCGGGCCAAAAACATGGGCATCATCGCCATGAAGGTATTTGCCGATGGGGCCATGTATTCCAAATATGCCAACTGGACCAGGGACCATGAGGGAGTCATCAGGACTGTGGGAACTCGCGAATTGCCCAGCAAACCCCTGATTGAGTATGCCCTGACCACCCCCGGGATCCATACGGCCATCATCGGGATCGGACAGATCTCGGACGATCCCCTGAAATGTCAGCTGGTGCAGAACTACTATGCTGCCCAGGTGAAGCCAGACGGACTAAGTGAAATGAGAAGGCTGGAAATTGAAAAGAGCACGGCCAGCATCAAATCCGGGGAAGGGGGCACCAACTATTTCCAGCTGCCGTTTGAGGGCCTCACTCCTCCGCAAAACGTGAGCCTGAAGCAGAAGGATGGGCTAGAGATCCAATGGGATACCGCCTTCGCGGCAACTGCTGCAATCTCACACTATGAAATTTTCAGGAACGGAAAGTTGGTGGGCAAGGTAAAACATACCCCCCAGGTGAGCCGCGATCCTTTCACCTTTGCAGATCAGGCTGCAGATGGGACCTACAAGGTGGTGACAGTGGACATGGATGGGAGGCGTGCAGAGGGGGAAGATTTGCAGGCCTAGGTCTTGGATTTGGTAAAGCCCCTGCGCTCCATCTTGCCCCAGGATTTTTTGTTGAATAATTTGTCAATATTTCCTTTGATGGACATCAGCATCACCATGGGATGGTAAAAGAGGGGTTCCAGGAAGGCAGTTCCCACCAACTTGAGCACATCTCTGCGCCTTTCATATTTGTGGAAGGTGATCTCCTCGAACAAGACCGCCCAGATCGAAAGGGATACGGCAAAAAAGTTGATGATTTTCTTGTGCAGCTCAGTGAGCATGTTGCAGAAGATGGTTCTATTGCGCTTTCCCGTAATGAGGTGAGAGAGCGCGTTGCTCGATTCGTTGGTGATAATTATGAAGAGCTGGGCCTGACTCTTAAAGGCCCCCCTTCAGTTCCCACACCTAGCGAGCGTTTGATTATTACACCCAGTGAGTATCTGGTTGAAAAGACTGGCGCAAAGGATTTAACAGGCGTTGTTGCTCCAGATATCG
>CBDTYO010000444.1:0-3341 GCA_965364615.1 uncultured Bacteroidia bacterium | reverse complement strand
TCCCACAGCTTACACCGCACCTGCTGGAGCGGGCTGAGAGGGAAGGGCGGCAGGGAAGGAGGGTGCGCACCACCATCGACAAGGCACTGCAGGAGCGGGTGAGCTCATTGGTGGAGCGGCATCACCGGCACCTGAAGCAGAACGAGATCCACAATGCGGCAGTGCTGGTCATCCACATCCCGGACCGAAAGGTGCTGGCCTATGTGGGCAATACGCCATCCAAGGAGGAAGGAAGTGGCAGCTATGTGGATATCATTGGGGCTCCGAGAAGTTCGGGAAGCATCCTGAAACCCTTGCTGTATGCCTGTATGCTGGACGATGGACAGATCCTTCCCGATCAGCTGGTGCCTGACATTCCCACCCACATATCGGGCTATTCACCTTTGAATTTCGACAGGACCTACAGTGGCGCGGTATCAGCCAGCACCGCCCTGGTGAGGTCCCTGAATGTGCCTGCGGTTCGGATGCTGCGAACCTATGGCCTGGAGCGCTTTCATGCAAAGCTTCAAAACCTGGGCTTTGCTTCCATCCATGAAGGCCCGGGCCACTATGGACTTACCCTGATCCTGGGAGGGGCGGAGGTGAACTTGTGGGATCTCTGCCGGGTCTATACCGGCATGGCCAATACCCTGAACCACATCGGGGAGTATGGATACAGGTATGATCCCGGAGAATACGCCTCCCTGACTTACCTCCTGGAGGATGAGCTCCCCGGCGGCGGCAAGGCGCAGGATGTTCCTTCCCCTTTGAAAACCAGCGGGATCATGGGAGCGGCCTCCATCTGGCAATGCTTTGAAACCCTCACAGAACTGGAACGGCCCACCCAGGAGGGGGCCTGGGAGCAGTTTTCGTCCTCCAGGACCCTGGCCTGGAAAACCGGGACCAGCTTCGGATTCCGGGACGGCTGGGCCATTGGGATCACCCCCGAGTACCTGGTCGGTGTGTGGGTGGGGAACGCAGACGGGGAAGGACGGCCCGGCCTCACCGGGGTCAATGTGGCTGCCCCCCTGATGTTCGATGCCTTTGGCCTGCTTCCATCCACCTCCTGGTTCGAGCCTCCCTACGATGAGATGACCGAGATCGAAATCTGCCCCATCAGTGGTTATCGCGCCGGCACCCATTGCGAGCGGGCTGAGATGCGAATGGTGCCCAGGGCCGGCCAGCTGGTGGAAGCCTGTCCCTATCACCGGCTCGTGCATCTCGACAGCAGGCAGGCGTTCCGCGTGCACAGCGAATGCTATGAGACATCCGAGATGGTTTCGGCCCCCTGGTTTGTGCTGCCCCCGGCCATGGAGTGGTATTACCGGAAGCAAGATCCCCGGTACCGTGCTCTTCCTCCCTTTCTGCCGGGGTGCGGGGAAGATAACGAGCAACCCATGGAACTGATCTATCCCAGGGAGACCCGCCAGGTGTATATTCCGCGCGGACTGGACGGCCGTTTGAGCCGGCTGGTATTCGAGGTGGCCCACAGGGAAACAGGGGCCACCGTTCACTGGCACCTCGACGACCGCTACCTGGGCGAAACCACCCTGATCCACCAGATGGAGTTCCTGGCCCCCGAAGGATTGCATACCCTCACCCTGGTCGATGGGGCCGGAAACCTCCTGGAGAAACGCTTCGAGGTGGTGGGGAAATGATCATCCTTCACTACCAGGGATCTCCCTTTCCTTGTACCAGTTCACCTTACGGGAAACATACATGATGATGGCGATCACCGCAAAGATCCCGACACTGCCAAAGAGCAGGGAAAAATCCTGCAGTTGCAGCGTGGTATATAAAAAGGCATACAATACCCCAAGCAAAGAACCTGTCAAGAGACCCTGCCGGGAACGTCCGGTACTCGATCCCACATAGAGGGCAATGAGCAGGACCGTGGCCAGGGAGGAGATCAGGTAGGCCGGATCGAAACCCAGGTGCTCGGCCAGGGAGATGAGCAGGGTGTAGAAGACCACCAGCGCCATCCCCACCAGCAGGTATTGGATGGGGTGCAGCCTCACTCCGGAGATGAGTTCTGTGAGAAAGAAGATCAGGAAGGAAAGTGCGATGAACATCAGGGCATATTTGATGGACCGCATGGATTTCTGGTAATGATCCACCGGGATCAGGAAACGTACCCCGAAACCGGAATCGGCCAGGCTGGCTGCATTGTTGTACCAGTACTGGGGATAGCTCCGGTTGAGGTAATTGACCACCCAGCTGGCCTGGAATCCTTCCGGGACGACGTTGGTTTTGGCCGGTATGGGCAGGAAAGCCCCGCCAAAGGATGGGTCCGGCCAATTGGACTCAATCTCTACCTCGGTGGTTTTGCCCACCGGGGCAAAGCTGAGTTCGCTGCTTCCATCCAGGCGCAGGTCAACGAGAAAGGGGATGATCTCCTTGGACAGGATATTTGGAGACAGGGGGATGTGAATGCCTTTGGAAGTGAGATCGGCGGTGGGCAGTCCGGGCATTTCTTCCACGGCCTGCCCATCCACTTCAATGCTTACTTCTTTGATGCCACGGAGATCTGTAATGCCCAGGCACAGGTAGAGGGCATTATTGACTATCTCCTGCTCCCCGATTTGTTCCAGGAGGGTGGCATTGAGCTGAAGGTGACCGCTGATGTGAAGGGCTGATTCATAGACCACCGTTTTGTAAATGCCCCTTTTCTTTTCCTCGGGAACCACCTTTCCGAATATGTCCAACTGCTCAGGAAGAACATGGAGCTGGTTCCAGACAAGCTCCTCTTTTCCGTTGAGGGTCCGTGTTTCTTTCAGGGGGATGGTGAGATAAGGACCTGTAATGCATTGATCCAGGCCCCATTTTTCACTGACTTCAAGGACGGCCAGGGCGCTTCTTTCCTGTCGTTCCAGGATCAGCTTCCTGATTTTTCCTACCGGGATCAGCAGCAGGAGGGAGAGAATTCCAATGATAACGAATTTGAAACTGGCAGAATTTGTGATTCTTGATAGTGCGTCTTTCATAGTTCATATGTTTAAAAGTACTTTGATAAACAAAGTATAAAGTGAAAAAAATTTATGGTTTCTTGTGAATCAGTTTTTCCAGTGCGGCCAGGTGAAGCTTGAAAGCCTTTTCACCTTCCCGGGTTACGCGGTAGGTGGTGAGGGGCTTACGGCCCGCAAATTGTTTTTTGACCTCAATGAATTTTTTGGATTCAAGCCCCTTCAGGTGACTGGCCAGGTTTCCGTCGGTGACTTCCAGGTATTCCTTCAGGGTATTGTAGTCCACCCATTCATTGACCAGCAGGATGGACATGACTCCCAGTTTGATCCGGCTCTCAAACACTTTATGTAAACCATGGATGGGATTATGCATGGGAGCGGGGCCTGTCATATTTTCTG
>CBDTYO010000443.1:0-3344 GCA_965364615.1 uncultured Bacteroidia bacterium | reverse complement strand
ATTTGATAATGCAGATTGGCATTTCTTCAAATTACGACCGCAAAATTTTCCTACTGTAAGAATAGCGGGAGGAATTGAACAAGTGTTGCAAACTGACTCCCATAATGTGGGTACGCAGGTCGCCCCTGAGGGGATATCCGTCGTCAGCATCCCAGGCGGGATCCACCTTTTCGGGATTGGAAACGAAGTACCCCTTGTTCCACTGGAGGTAGAAGTCAATGATATAACTTCTGAATATGGTATGTACATTCAAATCCAGGTACCTGGATGTTCCATATACATCATCATCCCCGTTGATAAATGGCATCTTCACAGCCAGGTTCAGGGTCAGGAAGCTGTAGGTATATCCCACTCCGAGCAACAGATTGTCGTTGGTCCGGTATTTCAGCCAGGGATTGAACAGCCTGCTCGACAGGTTATAACCGTTTTGCTCCCTGGATACGAAAACCCTGGCAGTCAGTTCATCCTTATAGGCCTCAATGTAATTGGTATCGAGCTTCACCTGCTCGATTTTATCCATGATCTGGGCGGAAGTATGGCTACCGGATAGCGAAAGCAGAAGAAGGCCGGCTAAAAATCGGAACCAAAAGTGCATGGTAGCAAAAATAACATTGTTTCCCAATATCCCTCCTTGAGCTCCCGCTAACTTTTATTTATATTTGCTCATACACCTGTATTGTTTTTCACCTGATTTCCACCATTCAAGCTTTGCCTTCATGAAGAAAAATATCCTGATCTCACTTATGTTTCTCCTTTTATCCACCTCCATGGTGAAAGGCCAGGCCGCCCTTTTGGTGCTTATTTTCGGAGATAAGGCAGCCACGGAGAATTTTCATTTCAGTCTGAAACTGGGGATGAACTATGCCATCATACATGGCATCGAGGATGGAGATTATGCCACCAGCTTGAATTTTGGACTGGTGAACAATATCCGCCTCTCAGACAGGCTTTCCCTGGTTCCCGAATTCATCCCGCTGGCTCCCAGGCAGATGAAGAATGTGCCTGTAGTAACCACCGGAAATCCCGATCTGGATGACCTGCTGGTGGAAGTGGAATCGGCCGACCGAAGATTAAACTACATTGACATCCCTGTACTATTGAAAGTGAAGTTGCGTGATCGATTCAGCGTATCTGCAGGACCCCAGGTCAGCTTCCTCACAGGAGCCTCAATCACTTACAAATCGATCCCCATTGAGGATGTGAGGCTCACCACCGAAGTGGATATCAAATCAGTCGTGAACAACATAGATGTGGGAGTTACCCTGGACCTGATGTATATCCTTGTCCATCCGAAAGGTGGAAAAGGTGTCAATCTGTTTCTTCGCTACAACAAAGGATTTATCAACCTGGCAAAAGATACGGAAGAAGCCAGGTATACTTCCTCCATGATCCAGTTTGGGGCCACCTTTCCCTTTGTGGAGAATTAAAAACCCCGGGAATACTCTCAGAACCTTTTGAGCCATTAGTTGTTTATTTTTCACTAATTTGTTCAAAATCCCAGACCATGAACCAAAAACTAAGCAAGCTCTTCATCGTGCTCTTTGTCGCAGTGATGATCTATTCCACCCAGGAACTTTCCGCACAAATCATTGAGCTCAATGCCTTTACAGGATGGCAGCTTAATGGGAAGGCCAAATTGTATGACGGTGAATTCCGAATCAACGACGCTCAGAATTATGGCGCAAAGCTGGCCTATGGTCTGTCCTCCAGCACCTTTGTGGAATTATCCTACATGCGGACCGATACGGACGGCCGCTTTTTTCCTTATGGGATCGGAACCCCGGGTGACCTGGTGGCCCTTAGTTCAAATTATATCCAGGTAGGCGGGCTTCAGTCCATGAACCTGGGCAGGATTGATCCCTATGGAACCGTTGCCCTGGGATTAACTGTGTGGAGCCCCAAAAGTGGGGGGTATTCCAGCAAGACCCAGTTCAGCGCCACCGTAGGAGCCGGCCTGAAGATCTGGCTCAGTGAAATGATCGGTCTCAGGCTCCAGGGCAGCCTCTTGATGCCCATGGTGTTCAATGGCGTGGGAATAGGCTGTGGCATAGGGACCGGCGGCGCAGGTTGCGGCACCAATCTCTATACCCGAATCACCCCTTTCCAGGGTGAATTTTCAGGAGGTCTGGTCATCCGGATCTCCCCCAACTAGGCTTCCCGGGAGAAAAGCATACCCGCATGGGAGAAGTCCTATGCGGCTTTTCCGATGGCGAAAAAATTGTATAATTGCTTGATTCCGTATAAAATGAACACTTCATGAAACTGCGCATCGGAATTCTGCTATTCTGCTACTCACTCCTTCTTGGCTGGACATTCCGGTCAGGGGCCCAGGATCCGCTATCTGCGGTTCCCAAAGAAGATACCCCTGAAATCCGTCTGGATCTTTTTGAGACAGATACGCCCCTTGATATTACCCTTACGTTGGACATGAAGAATTACCAGCGGTCAAAAAATAAGGATGAGTATATACCAGCTGCTTTCAGTTACGCCATCAACGACTCAGTCAGGATCAAAAAGTCCACCCGCATCAAGGCGCGTGGAGAATTCAGAAGGAATTATTGCTATTATGCGCCCTTTTGGCTAAACATCAATGGGTCGGGTCTGAAGCTTGGCGAAAACGAGGACATAACGCGCCTGAAGGTGGTTACACAGTGCATGAGATCGCATTCCTATGCGGATTACTTATTGAAGGAATACCTTGCCTATCGCATTTTCGAGCTCCTTACACCCGCCAGCTTCCGGACACGCCTGGTCCGGATAACATACGTGGATACCGGCAGCAGGAACAAAGAGACAACGACCTGGGGGTTTATCATTGAACCGGAAGAAATGCTGGCAGAACGATTGAATGGAACGGTGATAGAGGATCTTATTCCCGGGATAGAGCGGATGGAAAGGGAGGCAATGAACCTGGTTTCGGTCTTTGAGTATATGATCGGAAATCCAGACTATTCTATCAGGGGCCTGCACAATGTCAAGATCGTGGGCATGCCCGGATATAGGTCGGAAGGATATACCATGGTGCCCTACGACTTCGACTATTCCGGTTTTGTGAATGCCCAGTATGCCATACCGGCCGATGAGCTGCCCATCAAAACGGTCACAGAAAGGATTTACCTGGGACCTTGCAGGGAGAGCGAGGAATACAGGAGGACCCTTGACTATGTAATGGGATTTCAGGAAGAGATCATGCTGCTTGTTTCTTCTTTTCCCTACCTGCGAAAAGCCCAAAAAAAGGAAATTCAATATTACCTTGAGAAGTATTTCGATCAAAGTGAAAAACCCGGACTGGAACATGTCTTCCGGAATTCGTGTCGTTAGATCTTTACCGGTTTAAAACCTGA
>CBDTYO010000442.1:0-3363 GCA_965364615.1 uncultured Bacteroidia bacterium | reverse complement strand
ATTCTCATTCTCCGACATCATCTCCGAAGCTTAAACCGCATCACGGGGCGGTTGTGTGACGTTTTGCGGGTGCCGGTGACATAGCCTAGGCGCTCCCATTCATCCCCGCGAAACACCGCCCCGCACACGCGAGGGTCAATGCCATCGGGTAGGCGCGGCCCATTTCGCCCACCCAATAAGGGTCACCACCAAATGACCGGACCCCAAGTTCGCTCGCGCCGACCAAGAGCGGATTCTCCAGCACATCCAGAGATGGTCCAAATAACAGGTTGATCCCCAGGGAGGAGAGCGCAATCAGTGTCACCATCACCACCATGACGGCCCCGATGAACTTGCGCAGCATGGGCAGAAGGGTGAACGAGCGGTCCTGGGCGGCGGCACCGCCCCACTCGTCTTCGTCGTCTTTGTTTTCTTCCGTGTCGGGTTGCGCTTGGGCCAGCTTGCGGCTGATGGCATTGCTGATCAGTTCCCAGGCGATGTGCGCCAGAAGCAGGGTGATCGTGATGCTGAAAGCCGCCCGGATGGCCTCTTCCAATTCGGCCCTGGCTGGCTCCATCAGCGGGGAGTGGAAGGCCCCGCCTACGGGAAGCTTCAGGGCTCTCTTGGCGCCCAAAGCCGACAGTTTTTCCACGGCGGCATCGATACCGGGAATTGATCCGGAGATCACTATCTGGCCCGGACTGTTATAATTGGCGGCCACCACGATCTCGTCGATCTGATCACATACCTCTTCCACCTGGTGGTCCTCCAAACCAATAATGGCTGCCATGGTGGAGGATTGAACTTCACAGGCTTTCTGCATGGCCAGGGCCCGTTTGAAGACCAGGCTCAATCCCTCTTCAAAGGAGAGGGCCCCGTTGGCTACCAGGGCAGAAAACTCGCCCAGGGAATGACCGGCCACCATGTCGGGTTGAAAACCCTTGAGGGTATTGGCGAGGATGATCGAATGGAGAAAAATGGCCGGCTGCGTGACCCGGGTTTGTTTCAGGTCTTCGTCCGTCCCGGCAAACATCAGGTCAGTGATCCTGAATCCCAGGATTTGGTTGGCCTGTTCGAACATTTCTCTGGCCAGTGTATTCTGATCGTACAGATCCTTTCCCATTCCCACAAATTGGGCTCCCTGTCCGGGAAATACATATGCTTTCATTGGTAATGATTATGTGATGTTAGAGCTTAACTCAATTTGGTTCCCACCAGCTGCAGAAATTCCTCCCGGGTTTTTTCTCTTTTCATAAATGCCCCTGTAAAGGCGGAGGTGGTGGTGACCGAGTGCTGCTTTTGCACCCCCCGCATCACCATGCAGAGATGCAGTGCTTCTATGACCACTGCCACCCCCAGGGGTTGCAGGGTGTCCTGGATGCAGTCCCTGATCTGAACGGTGAGCCTTTCCTGCACCTGAAGCCTCCGGGCAAATCCGTCCACCACCCGGGCAATTTTGCTCAGGCCGGTGATGCGTCCATCGGGGATATAGGCCACGTGGGCCTTCCCGATAAAGGGCAGCATATGGTGCTCGCACATGGAGAACAATTCAATGTCCTTCACCAGCACCATTTCGGAATAGTCCTCATGAAACATGGCCGTGCGAAGGATGTCGGCCGGATCGGTTCCATAGCCCTGGGTGAGGAACTGCATGGCCTTGGCCACCCTGGCTGGGGTTTCTTGCAGCCCTTCCCTTGCTCCGTCTTCACCCAAGTGTTTCAGGATCTCCCTGTAATGCTCCGTAAGTGCAACAGTTGTTTTTTCATCCCACCGTTCCAGGCGGTCATATCCGCCGGTCTGGTTCTCGCCGAGTCCGTTATTGATAACTTCCATGTCACAAAGAAACAAATTCTCCCTGATATTATGCATTTTGCAGAGGTATTAAAGTTTTGTTAAAAGCAAATCAAATGGGGCCAGGTCTTCCCTAAAAAACCTGGGTAATCCTTATATTGCAATACCATGATCATAGTCACCGGAGCAGCGGGTTTCATTGGAAGTAATCTACTGAAAGGCCTCAACCAGGCGGGATACAAAGATCTTCTGATCGTAGATGATTTTTCCCGACCCGAACGAGAGCGAAATTATTCAAACAAACAATTTGCAGCCATGATAGACCGGAAGGATCTATCCAGCTGGATCCGGGAACATCACCGGCAGGTTCAGATGATCATTCACCTGGGGGCCCGGACCGATACCACGGAGTTCTCCTGGGAGGTATTTCTGGAATTGAACCTGGACTATTCCAAAGAGCTATTCAGGCTTTGTGTGGAATATGGCCTGCCGCTGATCTATGCCAGTTCTGCAGCCACCTACGGACTGGGGGAGCTGGGTTATGTGGATTCGCATGAGGTCGTGCCTGATCTGAAGCCCCTGAATCCTTACGGTCGAAGCAAAAATGACTTTGACCAGTGGGTGCTGGAACAGGAGAGAAAACCCTTTTTCTGGGCCGGATTGAAGTTTTTCAATGTATACGGGCCCAATGAGTACCACAAGGGCAGGATGGCCTCGGTGGTCTTTCATGCCCACAAACAAATCAGGGAGACTGGAGGTATGAAGCTGTTTCGCTCCCATCATCCCGGTTTTGACGATGGAGAGCAGGCCCGTGATTTCATCTATGTGAAAGATGTGGTGGATGTGATCCTTTTCATGATGGAAAAAAGGCCGGAAAGTGGCTTATACAATCTGGGCACGGGTTTGGCCTCCACTTTTGGGGATTTGGTCAAATATACCTTTGAAACCTTGAACAGAATACCAGATATTTCGTTTATTGATACACCTGAAGATATCCGTGAGAAATACCAGTATTTCACTCAGGCTGATATGAATAAATTGAGAAAGGCCGGATATGTGCGTCAATTCACCACGCTGCAGGAGGGGGTGAATGATTATGTCAAGAACTTCCTGAGTCAGGATAAGGTCAATTAACAAAATTCTTACGTGGATGATGGGGAGAAGCTTCATAGCTCGTGTGATCTTGTTTTCAAGTTTGGTTTGGGTGTCCCTGCCCCTGATTTCCCAGGAGTACGTGGCGGATTATCGGGTGGCCAAAGAAGAGGTCCTGAGAAGCATTCCCGTGGAATATATATCCAAGGCAAAGGCCGAGCTGGTGGTGGCCTACCAGCACACCTCGCATGGAACCCATGTATCCAGGGGCATGTTTGGACTGCAGGGCTACAAAAGCGGCGATGACACCCTGTTCGGGATTTCCCCCGTCCCCCAGGCAGGGAGCCTGGAATTCAGGGATTTTGCCATGGAGGATTATGCGCCTCCGGGGGTGGAAGGGGTGGATCTGAGCCGGGATGAAACGGCTTTCATCCAGACCACCCGAAACTACCTGGATGCCCCCGAGAATGCCACTGTCAATGTGGTGATGTGGGCCTGGAG
>CBDTYO010000441.1:0-3367 GCA_965364615.1 uncultured Bacteroidia bacterium | reverse complement strand
GAGCACCCCGGCAGCTTTGATTTTTCTGCCCATGCGGGATTCAGCCAGCACCGCAAATATGGGGGAGTGAACTTCAGCCTCTTTGGCAGGATTCCCGTATAAATCATTCGGGCATATCTGTATGAAATTACGATAAAAAACAGTAATTTCGATCTCGTCGATATTTGCATCACTTACACAGATCTATGGCAGACCAGAGTACAAAACTATCAAGGGCAGAGCTGGAAGAGTTATGTCTCAAGCAGAACATCATCATTGAGCGGGAAGATCCCTTCAACAATACCAAGATATACCTGCCGAACATTGAAAAGATCAATAAGATGATCCGGGAATTCGATTTTCTGGTGGATGGGTCCTCCCGGGGGAAGTCGGTGAATGAGATCAGCAAAATTGAGCGATTTCTTTATGAGAATGAGAAGAATGTGGATGCCAAGAGTCAGTTCCTGGCCACCTATTATTCCAATGCCTCCATGTATATCGAAAAACACCGGAGCCTGCTGGATGACAAGCGGTCGGAGAATTGGAAGTACCTTTTCGTGAACTATTTCAAGCTGGAAGACATCTACAGGTATTTTAACAAAAAAACCAGTGCTTCCACCTTTTTCAAGGAATTTGCCATCTACAATGACATGGTCAATCTCACCTACAATGTGAAATTGATGGAGTATCTCAGGGCCCAGGTGGAACTGGAGATCCCTGTGGACGATGATAAAGACATGCCAGGGAAGATCGAAGAGGTGAATCTGAAACTGGCCATTATGCACGAATTGGGATTCATTGAAAAACTCAGCGGACTAATCCCGGAGAACACCATGCCCAACATGGCGAAGTTTCTCACGGTGATCTTTGATGAAGATCCCTCCAGCTGGAGAGACATTCTTCAGAAGTTGAAAAACATGAATCTGCAGAACGACAAAGACGTGATCACAGAGCTGAATCTGAACAAGGCGCACGAAATCATGACGGTTTTTGGTATTGATATTGAAAAGAAGTAATATTGTTATTGAACCACAAATATACGCTGTAACAACCGCAGTATGGAAAACATCAGTATTGAACCCACCAAGAAGTCCCTTGAGGTAGAATGTTCGCCAGGCTACTTCAAATTATCAGGGAATTCCATTCTTTCTGATCCCCGGAAGTTTTTCCAGCCCATCGTAGAATGGGTAGAGGAATACATCAAAGATCCCAAAGATAAAACCACGGTCGATCTGAAGCTGGAGTATGTGGATACGGCCTCCGTCCAGAGTGTGTTTGATATCATGAGAATGTTTAAGCCGCTGCAGGATAAAAGCAAAGAGGTGGCTGTCAATTTCTATTTCGAATTTGATGATCCGGAATTGCTTGAATTGGGTGAGATCATGGAAGGCCGCCTGGGCATCAAATTCAACTTTATCGAGTATCAATAATCAAAGCTTTCCCTCACTGATGTACCTTGAATGGTGAAACGGGTTGATGGTCTCGCCCGAAGATCTTTGCATTATTAAAAAGACTGTATATGGATCCCAAGTTCAATCGTCGTGCATTCCTGGGCACTGCCAGCGCTTTTGTTGCGGGGAGCCTGATGGCTTCCCCCTTGTCAAGATACGCCCTCTCCAAAGGAGACAAGATCAAAGTGGTCCTGGTGGGTACCGGTGTAAGGGGTACCTCTTTCTGGGGCAGAACCCTGGTCCGGGATTTTCCCGATATCCTGCAATTTGTCGGATTGTGTGATATCAATCCCGGCAGGTTGGAATATGCCAGGCAATACATGGAGGTGGATTGCCCGCTATTCACAGATTTCGAGACCATGATCAATGAGGTCAGGCCCGACCTGGTGATTGTCACCACCAAGGATTCCACCCACCACGAATTCATCATCAAAGGGCTCGACATGGGCTGCGATGTGCTGACAGAAAAACCCCTGACCACCGATGAGGACAAATGTCAGGCCATTCTGGACGCTGAAAGACGTTCCAACAACAAGCTCATAGTAGGATTTAATTACCGATGGAGTCCCTACCCGACGAAGATCAAGGAGATCCTGAATTCAGGAACCATCGGAAAGATCACTTCGGTGGATTTTCACTGGTACCTGAATACCTACCACGGTGCTTCCTATTTCAGGAGATGGCATGGCCTCAGACAGTCAGGGGGTACGCTGTGGGTCCATAAGGCCACCCACCACTTCGACCTGCTGAACTGGTGGCTCGACAGCGATCCCGAGGAAGTCTTTGCCTATGGCGATCTGGAACATTATGGTTCCAATGGGCCTTTCCGGGGAGATAAGTGCCGGACCTGTGCACATACAGCTGAATGCAAGTTTTACTGGGATATCACCAGCGACCAGCGAGCCATGGATCTCTACGTAAAAAATGAACACCACGACGGTTACATCCGCGACAGCTGCCTGTTCCGGCCGGAGATCAATATCTACGACAAGATGTCGGCCCAGATCAAATACCGTGATAACACCTATGTGAATTACTCACTTACCACCTATTCTCCTTACGAGGGTTGGAAAATTGCCTTCAACGGGACCAAAGGGCGCATGGATGCCTGGTTGGACATTCCCTTTATGAACAGCGAGAACATCAGTCAGTCGGAGATGCATGCATTGGAGATGTCCCAGGAAGAGGAACAATTGTTCTCGGAACCCATCATCGTCCAAAAGCTATGGGAGGATTATAAGGTCCACAAGGTGAAATTTCCCAAGGGGGGTCACGGGGGCGGAGACCAGCTGCTGCACGAACAGATCTTCAAAACCCCTGACCGGAAGGATCCCTTTGACAGGCCCGCAGGGATCAGGGATGGTGCCATGTCGATCCTCATAGGAGTGGCAGCCCGGAAGAGCATAGAATCAAAACATCCGGTCAGGATTTCCGAACTCACCGACCTGGAGCCCAGAGTAAAAAGAATATGAACGATAGCTTTCAGCAAATAGGTGCGGAAATCACTGAACTCGTTCAAAGGTGGGAGATAAAACTGGCCCTTCAGCCAACTGAAACCGTCGGCAGGCGCAGAAATAAGCAGGGCCGGACCATCAGGCAGATTGTGGGGCACATGGTGGATTCGGCCACCAACAATACCCACCGGATCATTCACATGCATTACCAGGAAAGTCCGATCAGCTACCCCGACTATGCCAACCTTGGCAACAACGACCGTTGGATCGCCATCCAGAATTACCAGGAAGAAGACTGGGAGGAATTGGTGAAGCTCTGGGCGGCAGTAAACCGCCATATGGTCCACCTCATCGGTCAGATCGATGAATCCAGGCTCGACCATTACTGGATCTCGGCCCTGAAGGAAAAAATCACCCTCAGGGAAATGATCACAGATTATCCCAGGCACTTTAAATTGCATATCAACGAAATATCAGCGCTCA
>CBDTYO010000440.1:0-3371 GCA_965364615.1 uncultured Bacteroidia bacterium | reverse complement strand
GCTCCAGCACCAGCAATCCATCTATGCCTGTTTCACTGACTTTCATCTGTCCCAGGTATTTGATTCTAAGCGCCTGTCATTTAATACATTGAGCAGGTATTGTCCGTATGTGCTGTTTCTCATTTGATCGGCCAGCGCCAGCAATTCCGCTTGATTGATGAATCCTTTCATGTAGGCAATCTCTTCAATGCAGGAAATTTTCAAGCCCTGGCGCTTTTCAATGGTATGTATGTAGTTGGAAGCCTGCAGCAGGCTCTCCTGGGTGCCCGTATCCAGCCAGGCCATTCCCCTTCCCATGATCCGAACCTGCAATTTTCCTTCTTCCAGATACAGCCTGTTCAGGTCGGTGATCTCCAGTTCTCCCCTGCGTGAAGGCTTCAGCGATTTGGCTTTCTCAATGACGTCATTTCCATAGAAATAGAGTCCGGTCACAGCATAATTGGATTTAGGTACCTCAGGTTTCTCCTCCAGGCTAAGGACCTTCCCGTCCTGGTCAAAGTCAACCACCCCGTAGCGCTGCGGGTCGTTCACATAATATCCGAAGACCAGCGCACCCTCTTCAAGCTGGGCCGCATTTTCCAGTACACGTCCGAAACCATGGCCGTAGAAAATATTGTCTCCAAGGATCAGGCTCACAGGGCTGCTTCCCATGAAATCCTCCCCGATCAGAAAGGCCTGGGCCAGTCCGTCGGGGGAGGGTTGTATGGCATAGCTCAGGGAAAGTCCCAGCTGACTTCCATCGTCCAGCAGGCTCTGATAAAGGTGCAGGTCCTCCGGGGTGGAAATTACCAGGATCTCCCGGATACCGGCCAGCATGAGCACGGACAAGGGATAATAGATCATGGGTTTATCATACACGGGAATGATCTGTTTGGAGATGGATTTGGTGATGGGATGAAGCCGTGTTCCGGCTCCCCCGGCCAGTATGATTCCTTTCATGGTTTTAACAAGTCTGCAAAATAAGCAATGGTGCGTTCCAGGCCCTTTTCAAGATCCACTTTAGGAGACCAGTCATCCAGGATTTCCATGGCCAGGCTGATGTCAGGCTGGCGTTGCACAGGATCGTCCTGAGGCAGGGGCAGGAAGCTGAGCCTGGATTGGGATCCGGTCATCTTGATGACCAGTTCTGCCAGCTCAATGATCTTGAATTCCACCGGATTGCCCAGGTTCACGGGCCCTGTTACATCATCCGGGGTATTCATCATGCGGATCATTCCTTCCAGCAGATCATCCACATACTGGAAGCTCCTGCTTTGGGATCCGTCGCCGTAAATGGTAATTTCTTCATTGTTGAGGGCCTGCACTATGAAATTGGAAACCACCCTGCCATCATGGGGATGCATCTTCGGGCCATAGGTGTTAAAGATCCTGACGATCTTTATTTTCACCTGATTTTGGTGATGATAATCTGTGAACAGGGTTTCGGCACAACGTTTTCCTTCATCGTAACAGGATCGCACGCCGATGGGATTTACATTTCCCCAGTAAGTTTCAGGCTGGGGATGGATGGCGGGATCCCCGTATACTTCACTGGTGGAGGCCTGCAGCACCTTTGCTTTGATCCTTTTGGCGAGCCCCAGCATATTGATGGCTCCCATGACCGAGGTTTTCACGGTTTTTATGGGATTGTACTGGTAATGAATGGGAGAGGCCGGGCAGGCCAGGTTGTATATCTCATCCACCTCCACATAATATGGTGCGGTCACATCGTGCCTGATCAGTTCGAAATAGGGATTCTGCAGCAGAGGGTAGATATTCCTTTTGGACCCGGTGAAATAGTTATCCAGGCACAGCACCTCATTGCCCTCCTGCAGGAGTCTTTCACACAGGTGTGATCCGATAAATCCGGCTCCGCCGGTGACCAGGATTCGTTTCATCTTTCAGAGGGTATTACAGGTTGCCTTCCGATGCTGTAGTAAGCAAAGCCGCGTTCCAGAAGCTCGTCAGAATCATAAATGTTCCTGCCGTCGAAAATCACTTTCTCCTGCATCAGTTTGTTCAGCACATTGTAATTCAGCACCCTGAACTCGGGCCATTCGGTCACCACCACCAGGCCTTCGGCATCGATCAGGGCTTCGTATTTATCCTCACAAAAAACTATGCTGTTGCCCAGTATTCTTTTTCCTTCTTCCATGGCCACCGGGTCGTAGGCCCTGATTTCCACACCGGCTTCTGCCAATTCCGCAATAATCCTCAAGGAAGGCGCCTCCCGCATATCGTCGGTGTGCGGTTTGAAGGAGAGTCCCCAAACTGCCAGTTTTTTGCCGGAAAGGGAGTCGCCAAAATGGGACCTGATCTTGGCCGGGATCACCGATTTCTGATTTTCATTGACCTGCTCCACAGCCTTCAGTATTTCCAGGGAACGACCGTACTCATCCCCTGTTTTTATCAGTGCTTTCACGTCCTTGGGAAAACAACTGCCTCCATAGCCTGCTCCGGGATAGATGAATTTATGACCTATGCGGGTATCGCTGCCAATGCCCTTTCTCACCATATTGACATCGGCCCCAACCACTTCGCAAAGGTTGGCAATGTCATTCATAAAGGATATTTTCGTGGCCAGCATGGAGTTGGCAGCATACTTGGTCATTTCAGCCGAGGTGATGTCCATGAAAATGATGGGGTGCCCGTTTAAGGTAAAGGGTTTGTAAAGCCTTTTCATGATCTTCTCTGCACGTTTCGAATCCGTGCCAATGACAATCCGGTCGGGCTTTAAAAAATCATTGATGGCGTCACCTTCCTTTAAAAACTCTGGATTGGAGGCCACATCAAAGGCAATGTTGGTTCCCCTTTTCTTTAAAGCTTCAGCGACCTTCTGCCTGACTTTTTCCGCAGTTTTGATGGGTACGGTGCTTTTGGTGGCCACCACCAGGTAATCCTGCATATGCTGCCCGATCTGTTCTGCCACTCCCAGTACATATTGCAGATCCGCACTTCCATCTTCGTCGGGAGGAGTCCCCACCGCAATAAAAACAGCTTCGCAGTCCCTTATGCTCTCTTCCAGGCTGGTACTAAAGAACAGGAGGCCTTTATCCACGTTGCGCTTCACCATATTCTCCAGTCCGGGCTCATAAATGGGAATGATCCCGTTTTTCAGATTCTCGATCTTCTTTTTATCAATATCCACGCAGACCACAGTGATGCCTGTCTCTGCAAAACAGGTGCCGGATACCAGACCCACATACCCTGTTCCCACTATTGCAATTTTCATTTAACAAGGATTTAATCAAACGAAATGTAAAGTTAGTTTATTAATGGAAACCACGGTAAACAGGATTTGAGTTTTTGTACGGCTATTAAGTGGCTCTTTTTTTGGGGATTAGTGCCCGATTTCTTAACTTTGCGCCTTGTTTCAATAAATATAATGTCTA
>CBDTYO010000439.1:0-3372 GCA_965364615.1 uncultured Bacteroidia bacterium | reverse complement strand
CCGGCCGGCCCTGGCGGAGATAGGGGAAGCTGCCTTCGACGATTCCTGGAATGTAAGTGTGGTGGGGGCTGAAGCCCTGTACCGCATGGGCATGAAATCCAGGGCCTTCAAAGCCTATCAGCGGCTCCTGGATTGTGACCAGGACATGATCCGCACCCTGGCCCTGGGAAGCATCGGCGACTTCAACGGCAGTCCTGAGGAGTTCCTGGACCTGTGCCGGGTGGTCCCTGAAAAATATGAGAACCCTGCCAACCAGTATGATGTTAGGGCCCTCAAGGGACTCCTGAAGAAGTGGGACGTAGATCCTGCCACCCTGGGGATATGATATTTGGCTGGACTGCTCAGGGTTTCAGATCCAGGAACCAACGGATCCATTCGTCCAGGCCCTCACCGGTCCGGGCCGAGAGCTCCATGATCTGAAGATGTGGATTCACCGCAAGGGCCTGCTTTCTGACCACCGAGGTATCAAAATCCACGTAAGGAAGCAGGTCTGTCTTGTTGATGATGCAGGTATCGGCATGCTCAAACATGGTGGGATATTTCGAAGGTTTGTCCTCCCCTTCGGTGACGGAGATGATCACCACCCTGTGTTTCTCGCCCAACTCGAAGAGCGAGGGGCAAACCAGGTTTCCTACATTTTCTATAAATAGCACACTATTTTCCTGCAAATCAAGCTTATCCAGTGCCCGCTTGATCATTTCGGCATCCAGGTGACATCCGTTTCCCGTATTGACCTGGACCACCGGGGCGCCTGCCTGCTCTATTCTTTCCGCATCATTGAGGGTTTGCTGATCCCCTTCTATCACTGCCACCGGTCGCTTCCCTTTCAGGGCTTTGATGGTTTTCTCCAGCAAAGTGGTTTTGCCCGATCCGGGCGAGCTCATGAGGTTCAGGGCCACCACCGCCTTGGCCTCGAAAAAACCGCTGTTCCGGCTGGCCAGCAGGTTGTTTTTCGACAGGATATCCTCCTCCAGCCTGATCAGCCGCTGCCCGGAATGATCATGGCTGTGCCCATGGTCGTGGGAATGATCATGGTCATGGCTGTGGCCTTGGTCATGGGAATGATCATGGTCATGGCTGTGCCCATGGTCGTGGGAATGATCATGGTCGTGGCTGTGCCCATGGTCGTTGTGGTGATCATGGTCGTGGTCGTGGTGATGACCGTGGCCATGGGGTTCATGGGTATGGGGGTGATCATGGTCGTGGTCGTGGTGATGACCGTGGCCATGGGGTTCATGGGTTTGTTCAATGGTCTCCGGTTCTCCGGGCCTGGTGATTTTCACCTGGCTGGATCCCTCTGCGCATCCACATGTGTCACACATAGTTATTCGTTTTGTTCTACAAGCAAAGATTTGATCTGTAATTCCGTTCCCCTGATCAGCCGGATGCCCGGCTGATGGCATTGGGGACACTTACTGAACACCCCTTCAGGAGTATAGAGGTGTTCACAGGAGGGACACTCTGCCACTGCCTCCACACGGTTGATCCTGAACAGGGTTTTTTCCAGGGGGGTGCCTTTGGTGGCCACATCCAGCGAAAATTCCAGCGATTCAAATTCAATCCCCGAACAGACCCCAATATCCAGATCCACTTCCACCACACGTTGCGCCGAGGCGGAATCCGCCTGTTTGATCACCGTATCTACTATGCTCATGGCTATGGAGAGTTCGTGCATCGCCCCTTTCTTACATCATAAGCCGTTTGTGTGCCCCAATGGCCAGCTGTCCGGCTGCTATTCCCTGGTCATTTACCGGAGTGACCCGGGGAAGATATACTTTGAAATGCTCTTTTTCAAGTTTATCCATCACTTTTTCGCTTAAATACCCGTTCTGGAAGGTCCCGCCCCCCAGCACCACCCTGTCAATACCGGTCTGAGACCTGATATGCAGGGAAAGCTCCCGGATCAGCTCCACCATGGTTTGGTGAAATTTGGCTGCAATGCTTCCCCGCGAATGGCCCCGGTGCAAATCCTCCACCACCCCCCTGATCAGGGCGTGAAAGGAAATATGCCCTCCTTCCAGGCTATATGGATAACTCCCTTTTTCGCCCGGATCGATGGCCGATTCAAGGAGCATGGGTGCTTCGGCCTGGTAGGTGGAATAATAGTTCAGTCCCATGATGGCAGCCACAGCGTCGAAGAGCCTTCCTGCGCTGGAGGCCAGTGGGGAATTGATCTTTTTTCGGATCAGTTGGGTGATGTTTTCCATTTCCGGCCTGCTGAAAGTGTCCGTTAACGGAAGCTTCAGACCGTACATGTCCTCCCCGAAACAATGGTAAAGGTAGGACACGGCCATTCGCCATGGCTCCTTGCTGGCCCTGTCGCCCCCCGGCAGGGGCATGTATTCGAAATGATACAAGCGCTCAAAACCGCTGTATTCCGTCTTCAATACTTCACCTCCCCACATGTGGCCATCGGTCCCGTAACCACTGCCGTCAAAAGCAAATCCCAGCACCTCTCCTTCCCATCCTGCTTCCAGCATCCCCGAAGCAATGTGCGCATGGTGATGCTGCGCCGAAATATGGGAAATCCCTTCGTCCTGCTCCGCCAGCTTGAGGGCAAAGCGGGTAGAAAGGTAGTCGGGATGAAGGTCGCTGACCACCATCCGGGGGGAAAATCTGAAAAGCCGGCAGTAGCGCTCATAGATTTCCTGGTAAAATGCAAAGGTTTCCAGGTTCTTCAGGTCCCCGGTGTACTGGCTCATGAGTGCCAGGTGTCCCTTCCCCATGCAGAAGGATCCTGCCAGTTCTGCCCCGGTGCCCAGGATCCCTTCCAGATCCAGGCCGGTTCTGAGGGGCGATGGGGCATATCCCCTCGCCCGCCTGAGTACCATGGGGCTTTCTCTGGTGATCCTGATGACAGAATCATCCACCCTGTTGTAAATCTCCCGGTTGTAAGTGACTACCCCATCCACCCTGGGTCCGAATTGCTTCAGAACCTCCTGGTTGGAGATCAGTATGGGTTCCTCCGAAAAGTTCCCGCTGGTCATTACCAGGGCAGGGGTCCTCAGTTTTTCCATCAACAGGTGATGAAAGGGCATGTAAGGCAACATGATCCCCAGGTTCGACAGACCGTCGGCAATCCCCCGGGTAAGATCCCTGGTTTTGGGCAACAGCACGATGGGCCGTCTCCAGGAGCGCAAGGCCTGCTCCCCGGCGGGTCCGATCTGCACATAAGTCCCGGCCACCTGCAGGTTGCGGAACATCAGGGCAAAGGGTTTTCCATCGCGCTGTTTGATCTCCCTCAGCTTGCGGACTCCTGCCTGGTTGAAGGCATCGCAGGCCAGGTGGAAACCTCCTGTTCCCTTCATGGCCACCAGCCCCCCTTGCGAAAAGATGTGTTCCAGGCCATCCAGGATGTCAGGAAAACCTTCG
>CBDTYO010000438.1:0-3383 GCA_965364615.1 uncultured Bacteroidia bacterium | reverse complement strand
GCCAGCGGCGAGATCCTGATAGGGGCCACGGTCAGCATACCGGGGGAAAGCACGGGCACCATCAGCAACCAGTACGGATTTTATTCCATGACCTTTCGCAGGGAAGTGGGGGAGCTGATGTGTTCCTATGTGGGTTACCAGACGAATCTCGCTCCCTTGCGAAAGGGCGAAGACCAGTCCATCCATTTTTCCCTGCAGAAAGAGGTGGCTCAGCTTAGCGAGGTAACCATTTATTCAGGCGAGGTGGAAAGTATTATCCGTAGCAGCAGGAGTTCGGAGGAGCAGCTTCATCCCGAATCGGTCAGGAAGATGCCGGCCCTGTTTGGGGAGAAGGATGTGATCAAGTCGCTGGCAGCGATACCGGGGATCAAATTTTTTGGTGATGGGTCCACCATTTTTTTTGTACGGGGAGGAGGCCGGGACCAGAACATGATCACCATCGATGAGGCCCCTGTTTACAACCCCACCCACCTGCTGGGATATTTCAGTACCATTGTGCCCGATGCGGTCAAAGATGTGAAGATCTACAAGGGCGATTTCCCGGCCAACTATGGCGGACGCCTTTCCTCGCTGATCGACATCCGGACCAAGGACGGAAATATGAACCGCTTCGCCATGGATGGAAGTGTGGGATTGCTTTCTTCCCGGATCTCGCTGGAGGGCCCCATCTGGAAAGAGCACATTTCTTTTTTTTTGTCAGGACGACGTTCCTACATCACCAGGATCTTTCAAAACTGGAACAATAACATCCAGGATCTGCACTTCTCGGACCTTCACCTGAAGCTGAATTATCGGATCAATCCCAATAACAGGGTATTCTTTTCCATCTACCGGGGCGAGGACAATTTTGAGGTGCAGCAGCGAAATGGGACTTCCACCGGTATCAACTGGATCAACAGCACCACCACCCTTCGCTGGAACCACTTGTTTTCCGACCGACTTTTTGCCAACCTTACCCTGCTGGGTTCCAGATATGACTACCGGCTGTATATGAACATCCAGGACAATGATTACTGGAATTCCCGCATCGACAACCTGACCCTGAAATATGATTTCACCCACTATGTCAGTCCGGGATACACCCTCCGCTATGGCCTGCTGGCCGCGGGCCATTTTCACGATCCCGGGAACATGTACCGGGGGGGAATTGAATGGGATCCCGGCTACGATCTTTCCGTGAAACATACCCGCGAATATGCGGCCTATATGTCAAACCAGTTCATCCTCAACGATGAATTATCCATCAGGGCCGGATTAAGATGGACCATATGGCAGAACATCGGACCTGCCACCGAATATTCCATCATCCCGGCCCAGGGCAGTGAAATCCCCAGGGACAGCCTGGCGGTGAGGGAATACCCCGAAGGAAAGCTCTACCATCAGTCCTTTGCTCTAGATCCCAGGATCAGTCTGGTCTGGCAGCCCGGGTCTCAGAACATCTTTAAGCTATCCTATAGCCGCACCAGCCAGTTCCAGTACCTGATCACCAACTCCATCAGCCCTTTTACCTCCCTGGAAGTCTGGCTCCCCTCCGGGCCCAATGTTCCTGCTCAGGATGCCCATCAGTTCACCATGGGTTATACCCGCCGCACCTCCACTCCAGGACTAAGCTTCGAGATAGAAGCCTACTATAAAAAGATGAAGAATCTGATCGATTACCGCGATCATGCCCACATGTTGATGAATCCCCTGGTGGAAGGAGAATTGCGCTTTGGAGAAGGAGTGGCATATGGTATGGAAACCCTGCTGAAAAAGGACCACGGTGCCCTCACCGGTTGGATCTCCTACACCCTCTCCCGGTCCAGGGCTCAGATAGACGAAATCAATGGAGGTGAGCCTTATCCCACCTATGCAGACCGGCCCCATGATTTTTCTTTGTACCTCACATGGACCTTTGCCCCAAGGCTCACCCTGACCGGGAATTTCACCTACATGACGGGGGCTCCGTTTTCCACCCCCACCGGGTTTTACTACTACGACAACCACCAGGTCCCCATCTATGCCGAACGCCACAACGACCGCCTGCCCGATTACCACCGGCTGGATGTAGCCCTGAACTGGAAATTGAGCAAAGCAGAAAGGAAATACCAGCATGAGCTGATCTTTTCGGTGTATAACCTCTATAACCGGATCAATCCGGTGGCCCTGCATTTTAACAAAACCCTGAATGAACAGGGCAATTTTGTGGTACCCGTGGATTTTTATTCCAATCCTCAATTGTATTCCACACAATATTACCTCTATGGGATCGTGCCTTCAGTGAGCTATCATTTTAATTTTTAAGTCATGAAAACAGTACTGTATATTTGGACGGCCTTCCTTATACTGAGCTCCTGCAGCGAGGGGATCGACTGGGAACTGCAATACCAGGAGGTGGACCTGCTGGTGGTGGAAGGCAAGATCACCAATGAAGCGGGTCCTCATGAGGTCAGGCTGAGCACTCCCTTGTACGAGATGAACGGCACCCCGGAGCCGGTTTCAGGGGCGGAAGTGCAGATCAATGACGGCGCAACCATCCATCCCCTCATGGAGGATCCAACCCGGGCCGGCATTTACCTGACACCTCCAGGCTTCAGCGGCCAGTTGAACCAGTATTATCAGTTAAGGATCCGGCATGGGTCCAGGCGCATTTCCGCTGTGACCCACATGGTGGAAGTGACTCCCATGAAAGATCCGTTCGTCTTCCTGGCTCAGGAAGATCCTCCCCTGTTGGGGGCGGTGATCCCAGACAGCGACGTGCCGGCCATCGTACGCGTGGAACTGGACTGGAGCCATGTGCCTGGTTATGAAAATCAGCCCGATTCGGCCACCCATGCAGTGGTGTATCATTACACCCTGAATGGAGTGGATGTAAATAAAGAATTCAAGCCTCCCCAGGAGCAGATCAGATTTCCTCCGGGAACAAGGGTTTTCCGGGAAAAGGAATCGGTGAATGCCTGGTATGGCGAATTCCTAAGGGGGGTGCTGTCTGAAACCGACTGGCGGGGAGGGATGTTTGATGTATTGCCAGGCAACGCACGTACCAACATGCAGGGTGAGGCCATCGGTTTTTTCACGGCCGCCGACGTGATCCGAGATACCATTGTGATCAGGTAGGACTACCTCTGTACTTCAAAGGTATAGGAGAACTTCACAGTGATGTTCCGTTGATCGTAGGCGGGCAGACGGGGAACTTCCCTATGGAGCCAGGTATTTCGCCCCTCATTAAATACCACATACAGATCGGTGCCTTCTTTGGGATTGTACCTGAACCGGACATTGGAAATGACCTTGTTGATGGCGCTGTTGTACTGCACGAAGGCCGACAGAGAAAGCTTTGTGGAGAACATATACAGGGCCCTTAATCCGGCTATGTGGTTGTTCAGACGCTGGTCCCGTCCGGG
>CBDTYO010000437.1:0-3407 GCA_965364615.1 uncultured Bacteroidia bacterium | reverse complement strand
CGAATTTTTTCGGTGTAAAAGCCCTTTTTTTCTTTGTCGAGGATCTCCCGGGTTTTGCCCGAATTGGAAAGCACCAGCAAAACATCGTTCTCCCTGATGATCCCCAGGTCACCATGCTGCGCCTCACTGGGATGCAGGAATAGCGCAGGCGTTCCTGTGGAGCTCAATGCTGTGGCCAGGTGGTTGGCCACATGACCTGCCTTTCCCATGCCGCTGGCGATGATCTTTCCCCCCTTTTCATGCACCCTTTCAAAAATTAATTCCACCACTTCTGCATAATCGGCGGTGACCGGAATGGATTTTATGGCTTGTGCTTCCAGCTCCAATACCTTCCTGATATCGTCTGTTGTACGGCTGTTCATGGGCATACTTTGTCAGCAGCCAAAGTTAATAAAAAGAGTGGATGAACTGTCAAGGATCGGATTCACTGAACTCCCTGATGATGTCCTCAGTGCTTGCTACCCTGGCATAGCTGCCCTGCAGCGAATTGAGGGTGGAGTACTGAACGCTGGCTGCGGGGATGATGTGCTCCTCATACTGCAGGGTCCTGGTGGCACAGGCATCGGAAGCCAGCAAACAGGAAAATCCCAGGTCATGGGCAGCACGCACCGCTGCTTCCACGCACATGTGCGTCTGCATTCCGCAAATCACCAGGGTTTCAACGGTATCCGCCCGAAGCGCCTTCAACAGGTCCTGGTCAGCAAATGCATTGACCTGGTCTTTGGAAAATACCCTTTCCCCTGGAAGCGGTTTCACATAGGGGTGAATGTTGCCACCCGGTTCAAAGTTGTGTCTCACATGAAACACGGGGTAAGCCTTGGCTCTGAACAGATTCAGCAAAAGTCCGGCATTCATGCCAGCCACCTCGGGATTCTCCAACTGCATTCTTCCTCCCGGAAAATAGAATTCCTGTATATCTATAATCAGCAGGGCTGTTTTTTGTCCCTGGAGCTGGACAGGCATCCCTGACAGCATACATACCAGGAAAGCTAACATATGGAATCTCATAGCGGGCAATTTAAGGATTTGATCCCAACCAGTCAAGATTTGACCCTACCATATAATTATTGTATCAATTAGGGGGTCAAATCAATATTTATATATTATTTATAGATTATACCCCCTTATATATGGGGGGGTCTTAATTAAGAAATAGTATTTTTTAAATATTTTACCCCTATAATTTGGGGGTATGTAAATTATATTTCTACTTTTGTTTCGATTTATAATTATTCGAACCCTAAAAATTACAGTCATGAAAAGAAAAGAACTAAGCAGCGGAGTACTGGCACTCCTGATGGCAAGCATGATAATCTCCCCACTGCATGTAAATGCTCAAGATGGAGAGAAGTCATCCCCCTTTGATGTGGGAGCCGACCTGGTAAGCAGTTATTTATGGCGTGGGACGAAATTTGGAACCGGTCCTGCCATCCAACCCTATCTTTCCCTGGCCGTGGGAGGATTCGAAATCGGGGGTTGGGGTTCTTATTGCTTTACTTCAGATGAAGCCGCGGAAGCAGATATATATCTCTCCTATGGATTTGATTTCGGGTTAAGCATAGGACTGACGGACTATTATTTTCCCGGAACCGATTATTTTGATTATACCACCGTTTCCGGCTCCCATGCGTTTGAAATCAATCTGGGATATGAAATCAAAGGTTTCTCCATTGCAGGCAATTACATCGTGAATGAAGCAGGATCGGCAGGATCTGCGGGAGGCGATATGTATTTTGAAGCGGGTTATGGATTCAGCTCTTTCAGCCTTTTTGCCGGTGCCGGGGATGGATGGCACAGTGCGGATGGAGATTTCGCCCTTTGCAACATAGGCATTGCGGCAGAAAAAGAGATAAAACTCTCCGAAAGCTTTTCCCTGCCCGTCAGCGGGGCAATGATCTGGAATCCGGACAAGGAACAGTTCCATGTGGTAGTGGGCATTTCATTCTAAAACAAAAACACCAGAATCATGAAAAAAATTGAAGCAATTGTTCGTAAGACCAAGTTTGAAGAGGTCAAGGAGGCCCTACATGAACACGGCATTGAATTCTTCTCCTTCTGGGAGGCACGGGGTGTCGGAATGGCCAGGGAGAGCAGGGTGTATCGTGGCATTGCCTACGATACAAGCAGCATTGAGAGACTCTACCTGCAGATCATTGTGCGGGATGTGAACCTGGACAAAACCATTGAAGCCATTATTGAATCGGCCGCTACCGGGGAAGTCGGGGATGGGAAAATATTTATCTCCACCCTGGATGAGAGCATCCGGATCAGAACCGGCGAAAGAGGGGATGAATCACTGTATATAAAAGACTGACAAGTCTTTGGTTTTTAACTAGAAAACGAATTTATCATGGAAGATTTCACTACAGCTGTATCAGAATTTACAGTATCAATAGACACCATCTGGATCCTGATAGCCGCCGTGCTGGTAATGTTTATGCAGCCCGGTTTTGCCCTGGTGGAGGCCGGCTTTACCAGATCCAAGAATACCGCGAACATTCTCATGAAAAACCTCATGGACTTCTCCATTGGATCCCTGATCTTCTGGCTCCTGGGATATACCCTGATGTACGGGGAAGATGTGGGGGGATTTGTGGGCAAGGTCTCACTATTTTTCGGAAGCAATGAGATCAACGGGGTGCCGGACAAGGCCTCTCTGATGTTCCAGACCGTCTTCGCTGCCACGGCAGCCACCATTGTTTCCGGGGCGGTGGCGGAACGGACCAAGTTCACCTCCTACATTGTATTCAGCATTGCCATCACCGCAGTGATCTATCCCATCTCGGGGCACTGGGTCTGGGGCGGAGGCTGGCTCTCGACGATGGACACTCCCTTTCACGATTTCGCCGGATCCACCGTGGTCCATTCCGTGGGCGCCTGGGTCGGATTGGCCGGAGCGACGGTTATTGGCCCCCGCCTTGGAAAATATACCAAAGATGGCAAGGCCAGGGCCATTCCCGGACAAAACCTGGCCCTGGGTGCCCTGGGTGTATTCATCCTTTGGTTCGGGTGGTTCGGATTTAATCCGGGATCTCAGCTGGCAGCTGCAGGATCGGAAAATGCGTCTGCCATCTCCCATATTTTCATCACCACCAACCTGGCAGCAGCAGCCGGGGCGGTCACATCCATGGTCGTGACCTGGATGAAATACAAACGGCCCGGACTCTCCATTACCTTGAACGGTGCCCTGGCCGGACTGGTGGCCATTACCGCCGGTTGTGATACAGTAAGCCCGGGAGGGGCAGTCATTATTGGGATCCTGGCGGGTGTTCTGCTTGTGTTCGGTGTGGAATTCATCGACAAGAAGCTCAGGGTGGATGATCCCGTGGGAGCCATCTCCGTACACGGATTGAACGGAGCCATGGGAACCATTGCCGTGGGCCTCTTCAGCACTTCCAATGGCCTTT
>CBDTYO010000436.1:0-3427 GCA_965364615.1 uncultured Bacteroidia bacterium | reverse complement strand
ATCAGAAAAAAATTGTGGCTGTGAGGCATGGCCGCTTCTTTGGTGGCATAGAAAAAGAGATTTGTTCCCAGGCCAATGGCCACCAGCACAAGGGCCGTAACCACAGGATCGAAATACCTCAACAACAGATTCTTCAGCAGGATCAAACCCATCAAGGCGTAGAATAAACCGCTGATAGTCAGCATCAACTGGTATATGTTGGAAAAACCATCGGCTTCCTGGCCCAGAACGGGGGCCAGCCAGTGGGCCACAAAGAAAAAGGGAGCGTACATGTAGGACAAACCCATGGAGGTGACCACCAGCCGATTGCCGTTGTCCAGCTTTTCGTACCAGAATTTGTTGTCGTTCTTCACCGTTCCCTCTCCGATAAAGCCCAGTGTCACATCGCCATAGATAAAGGTGGCTGGCAGGTAACTGTAATAGGAAATGACATCGTAGCGGATCACACCCCTTCTTCCTTCCTCGTTTTTTCTCCATTCCTGGAAAAAGAAGATGGCCCAAATGGCCATTCCCAGAAAAAGAAACAGTGATATTCGGGGGAGATTCTGTACCGAAAAAATTCTCTTGAACATGGCCAAATATAGCAAATTATGGGCGGGACAGAATGGGTGTGAATCAGAATTGAAAGTAAATAAAGGGTTGGAGGTCGGAGGACCATGCCTGGTAGATCAGAAAGACCATCCCCACGGTGATCATCACCTTCGCCCACAGGGGGGTAGCGATGAATCCATTGAGCAGGCCCTGCTTCCAGCGCTCGGGCACCCAGTGGGTGAAGTAGCCCAGGACCATCACCCCGAAAACCAGCCGGTAGTTCCACACCACCTCCGGAACGATCCCGATGTTGAAATCATGGAGTACCTGGTAGATCAGCTGGTTGGCTTTTTCCATGGATTCCGAGCGAAACCAGATCCGGGTAAAGGTGATGAAAAGAAAGGTGTTGAAGATCTTCCAGAACCGCACCCCCGGGTGCTTGCTCTTTTCATAGGGAGATATCCGCCTCCACATCTTGTAGACCACCAGGCCCACCCCGTTTAGTCCGCCCCAGATCACGAACTGCCAGCTGGCCCCGTGCCAGAGTCCCCCGAGCAGCATGGTGATCATCAGGTTCACATCGGTCATGATCCTGCCTTTGCGGTTTCCTCCCAGGGGAATGTATAGGTAATCTTTCAACCAGGTGGACAGGCTGATGTGCCAGCGCTTCCAGAAATTCCCCACACTGGTGGCTTTGTAAGGCGAATTAAAGTTCTTGGGCAGTCTGAAGCCCAGGAGAAGGGCCACCCCGATGGCAATGTCGGTATAGCCCGAAAAATCCACATAGACCTGCAGGGAATATCCGAACAGGGCAGTGAGGTTCTCAAAACCGGAAAATCCCATGGGATTGGCAAAGACGCGATCCACAAAATTGAGGGCAATGTAATCGCCGATAAACATCTTCTTAAACAGGCCTTTCAGGATCAGGAAAAGGGCGAAGCCAAATTCCTGCATGGAAAGGCTGTAACGTTTATAGAGCTGGGGGATGAACTCCGAGGCCCGGACAATGGGACCCGCCACCAGCTGGGGGAAGAAGCTCACATAGAACCCGAAATCCAGGATGTGCTTGACCGGATCGACCTTCCCCCGGTATATATCGACCGTATAGGAGATGGTCTGGAATGTATAAAAGGAGATCCCCACAGGGAGCAGGATCGCATTCACCGTGAAATGGGTGCCGGTGGCCCGGTTGGTCCATAAAGCCAGGTGGTTCACCACCTCCAGGTCCAGATGAAAAAGGCTGTTCACCGTATCCACGAAAAAATAGGTGTACTTGAAATAGGAGAGCAAAAACAGGTTCACCGTCACGCTCATGATGACCCCGAACTTTTTCCACCCCTTTTTCTGGCTGTGGTGGATCAGGTTCCCCAGGTAAAAATCCGATACCGTGGAGAAGACCAGGATCAGGAAGAAGAGTCCGGAGGTTTTCCAGTAAAAAAAGAGACTGGCTGCAAACAAAAATGCGTTCCTGGCGGCGCGCTGGCGGTATATCAGAGAATAGATCAGCAGAACCACGAAGTAGAAACCCCAGAAAAACAGCCGGGTGAAGATCAGTGGCTTCTCAGGATTAAAAAGAAATATGTCCCACCACGGTCCGGTCACTTGGGATTCTTTTGGGTGTCAAACTCATTGTATTCCAGCATCAGGGCATTGTAGAACATCTCGGAAACCAGGTTGATCCCGGTGCCCGTGAAATGCACGTAGTCGGTGGAAGCCAGGGGCGGATCGGCATGCACAAAGGAAGCCATGGAGTTGTAGCCTCCCATGGCTTCATAGAGGTCCCAGAAGGCGAAACCCGATTCCAGGGCTGCATTTTTCAGCGCGTCCCTGATCCTTTCCAGTCCGGGATAGGTGACAAAAGCCCCGTTTTCCCGAATGGACATGTCCGAGGGACCGATCAGGATGATCGGAATGCCCGGACAGGCATCTTTGAAAAACTGCAGTTGCCGCTTGAAGGCCCGGTAATAATAATTGGCATTCATATAGGGGACCACATTCCCACCATACTGCAAAAGGATCAGTCCCGGCGACAACTCATCCAGCATGGCTTTCTGGATGCCCCGGTCCATCCTTGTGAAGATCAGGCCTGATCCTCCCCGCATGGCAATGTTATCCACTTGAAGCCCCCCGGCCGATTCAAAGGAGATGCCATAAATACGTCCTCCTTCCGGCAGACAGAAAGAAAGCTTTAAGGTTTGGATCCGCTCGCCATGCCTGTGGTCGGCCACACCAAAGCCATCGGGCAGGTAGGAAAGGGTATCGAAATAGTTTTCATTGATTTGGAGGGCCACCCGGGCACTGTCCACATAGGAATGCATAAAGAGCCTGATCCGTGAGACCTGACCGCTTCTGCGTGCTGCATTGAAGCGGTAATCCAGAGAGGGCCACTGGCCTTCAAGGGGTGTGGGCACGGAAGCGAAGGCACCCATGATTCCATAGGAATTGTGGGTGATGGTGCTGTCCCTTTTCCCAAAATAGGTATAGCGCAACCAATCGCCGTGCTGCTCCTGGTCATAGGAAAGGCTCCTGGAATACAGGGGAATGGCCTGTACGAGTCCGGTCCCCGATCCCCCGAAATGCTTCTGCAGGCGGTACCGAATCAGGGCGGTCATCCGGTTGTTCTCAATCTGCGAGTCCCCAAAATGAAGGATCCTTGTTTGGCGGGTCCGGCCCGAGGAGATCCTGTCCAATCGCCCAAAATACGCATGCAACAGCGCTTTTCCCTTTTCCGAAAAAAGGATCCGGTGGATCTGCTTTTTCAGGCTGTCAGCATCCACCGGATTTACCTGTGGATCCAAGGTATCCGCATCTGCCTCCGTCATCAGGAAAAGGTCTGTTCCCTGGTCCGATTCGGGATCGTCGGTGAGTTGCGCACCGGCCATCAGACGCTCCGCGA
>CBDTYO010000435.1:0-3431 GCA_965364615.1 uncultured Bacteroidia bacterium | reverse complement strand
CCTGAAGAACACCAGCCAGAAGATCCGGGAGATTGAGTCCTCAGATGCAATCACCCCGGCCGAAAAAGATCTGATCGGCGAAATGAGGAAACGCGAATACATGCTCTTGGAACAGGCAGCATATATGCATCAGGTGGAAGGAGAGATCTTAGAAGAGATCCTGAGCGATCCTGAGCGGATGAATTCTTCTGAAACCAGGCAAAAGGTAATTCCAGGGGAAAACGGTCCGGCACTGGGATTAAACTATTTCAGGCTTCCGCCTTCCATTCAACAGGGACAGTTTAGAGCTCTGGTGTTTCAGTTTGATGAAAACCATTTGCTTACAGAGCTTTTTCCGCAGGTATTGTCCAGTGTCGAACTGGGGAAGGATCTGGCCGTAGGCATTTTCAACGAACAAGACAGCCTTTTGTTTATCCAGAACCATTTACAACTGTCGAACTATCTGGTCACCGGAAATTTTACCCGGTTCTTCTTGCAGTGGAAAGTGGCTCTTTTCGATAGCGAAGGAAAATCCCTGGAACAACTGGCGGGAAGGGAAAGGCGTCTCTACCTGGGTCTCTTTGTCGGAATCATCTCTGTGATGTGTATCGGAACCCTGTTTCTGGTCCGGACCGTGGCCCATGAAACAGAGATCTCACGCATGAAATCAGAATTTGTATCCAATGTGACCCACGAGTTGAAAACACCCCTGTCACTGATCCGCATGTTTGGCGAAACCCTGGAATCCGGAATTGTCACCGATGATGAGAAACGACAGGAATTTTACAGCATCATCACCAAGGAAAGCGAACGGCTCACCCATCTGATCAATAACGTGCTGGATTTTTCCAGGCTGGATTCAGGAAGGAAGGAATATGAGTTTGAAAAGGCCGATCTTGTGGCCATCATCAGGCACTCCCTGGAGGCCTACAAATTCCACATACAAGACCGGGGTTTCGAGATTGAAAGCAATATACCCTCTGAGCCCGTGAGAGTCTCTGTGGACAAAGATGCCGTCTCCCAGGCTTTCCTGAACCTGCTCAGCAATGCCGTGAAGTATTCGGATGAGAGAAAATACATCGGAGTGGATATAAGCACAGAAGCAAACTCGGTCATGATTTCAGTCACGGATCATGGTATCGGGATACCCAAAGGGGAGTTGAAAAAGATCTTCGACAAATTTTACCGCGTTCCCAATCACAGGGCAGAACCTACCCGAGGAAGCGGCTTGGGATTAACCCTCACCAAACATATCATTGAGGCTCATGGTGGGAGCATTGAAGTAGAAAGCGATACGGGTAAAGGCAGCAGGTTTATCCTCAGGATCCCCATGCAATAAATACTTGGAAGCAAAATAAGGACCATATGGAATATCAGGCAAATACCGGAAAAAAGATCCTCATCATTGAAGATGAAAAGAACATGGTAGAAGGATTGAAGTTCAACCTGGAAGCCCGGGATTACCTGGTGATTTCCGCACTGGATGGGGAAACCGGATTGAAAATGGCCGAAGAAGCATCCCCCGACCTGGTCATCCTGGATCTGATGCTGCCCGGTATCAATGGCTACAGGGTCTGTAAGAGGCTGAAGGAAACACAGGCCGGCCTCCCCATTGTCATGCTTACCGCGAAAAGTCAGGAAGCCGATGTAGTGACCGGACTGGACCTGGGAGCGGATGATTACGTCACAAAACCGTTCAGCGTCCTGGAACTGCTGGCCCGGATCAATGCATTGTTGAGGCGCACCGGGCATGATAGCCCGGTACCCGATGTGATCCGCACAGGTGACCTGGAGATCGATTTCAAAAAGTACCAGGCACAAAAAGCTGGCAATCCCATTGAGCTGTCGCCCCGGGAATTTGAGATACTCCAATGCCTGTGGGAAAGAAGGGGGGAGGTGGTTACACGCGACGATCTTCTGAACCGGGTCTGGGGATATGAATCTTTTCCCTATACCCGCACCATTGATGCCCACATTGCTGCGCTGCGAAAGAAAATTGAAGAGCGGCCCGAAAAGCCGGCGCTGATCGTCACAGTGCATGGCAAGGGATATAAATTCCTGTAACGAGAAGGGGCAGGTTTTACGTTCTTTTACATCTTACTCAAAACTATGTACATATCACGAAATACCTTTCGGATAAAATCCAAAACATGTAATACAGGAGGGTATCATGAAGGCGATCCATAAAATTTCCATCCTTATTCCGGTCATCCTTTTGCTGACCGCTCAGGTCTCTATTGCCCAGACCGCTGAAGAACTATTGCCCGTGGCCATCCAGCTTGAAGAAGTGTATGGATATCCGGACAAAGCCATTGAGGTATACCAGCTGATCATTGAGAAATATCCCGAGAACAAGCCCGTTGCCGCTGAAGCATATATCCGCATGGGAATGTGCTATGAAAAGCTTGGAAAAGCCGAGGCACAGAATGCTTACAGAATGGTCCTCAGCAAGTATGCGGGCCAGGATGAGATGGTCAAGCAGGCCCGGGCAAGGCTGGCTGCACTTATGAAACCCGAAAGCCCGGTTCTTGCCAATGGATTGATGGTCAGAAAAGTATGGGAGGGGCCGGAAGCAGATATCATGGGAGAACCCTCTCCGGATGGCAGGTATCTTTCTTATGTGGATTGGGAAAGCGGTGACCTGGCCATTTATGAGGTGGCCACCGGTAAGAAACGGCGCATCACCAGCTCAGGAACCTGGGAAGACCCGAATCAGTTTGCGGAGTTTTCCAGTTGGTCCCCGGACGGCAAGTACCTGGTGTATGACTGGTACCACGATGAAAATCCCGCCTGGATCGACTTATATGTTATCGGTGTGGACGCCCGGGAGCCCCGGCTGCTGTGGCACGATGAGGAAATGGAATGGGCCCAGGTGTATGATTGGTCCCCCGACGGTCAAACAATCCTGGCCTTCATGGCCAAAAAGGACAACACCCGATCCATCACCCTGATCAATGTCTCCGATGGTGCTACGCGCGTTCTCAAGGAATTCAAAGAACAGCAGGAGGCAGCCTGGCCACGGGAAATGAAATTTTCACCTGGCGGGGAATATATCGCTTACGATTTCCTGCAAAAAGGAGGCAGCTACCAGCGCGACGTAAGCCTCCTGTCGAGGGATGGCAGCAAGGAAACCACCCTGGTACAGCACCCTTCGGATGATTCATTTTTAGGCTGGATGCCCGATGGAAGAGGTATCCTGTTCGGGAGTGACCGAACCGGTGTACTGGGTGCCTGGTCCCTGCCGTTGCAGAACGGAACACCCCTTGGAGAGCCGAGCCTGGTGAAAGCCGATATCGGTCCTCTTTACTCCCTGGGATATACCCTCGATGGGTCCTATTACTATGGCATTATGAGCCGTACGAACAATGTGGCCCTGTTGGAGATCGATCCGGTGAGCGGAAAAGTGGTGAACCATCAGAAGAAAGCCATCCTGCAATTTGAAGGAAACAATC
>CBDTYO010000434.1:0-3446 GCA_965364615.1 uncultured Bacteroidia bacterium | reverse complement strand
GGAACGCCGCCGGTTGAAGCGACTTCGCAGGGGTAGGGAGTGACGCTCGATCCCTTACGCGACATCGCGGTGATCTCGGTGTCGAGAGCGTTGTGGGCGAAGGTTCTGTTTTCGCTTTCTGAAGTATGTTTATAAGCCAACTGGTATTAGCTGCGCTGAGCTCACAAGCTCGGTTTTTCGTGAAGTGAATAAGCATTGGCGGTAAAATATACTTCAGAAGTTTTTACTAACTTAACTACAAAACTTGCTGTTATGAACGTAGATACCATCATGAACAAGCTGGTGAAGACCCACCCTGGAGAATTGGAGTATCACCAGGCTGTTCGGGAGGTCCTTGAATCCATCGAGGAAATATATAATGAAAATCCCCATTTCAATTCGGCCAATATTGTGGACCGGATCATTGAGCCCGACCGTGTCCTGGTGTTCAAGGTGCCCTGGGCCGACGACCAGGGAACAGTGCACGTGAACCTGGGCTACCGGATTCAATTCAACAATGCCATTGGCCCCTATAAAGGCGGGCTCCGCTTTCACCCCAGTGTGAACCTGAGCATCCTCAAGTTCCTGGGCTTTGAGCAGATCTTTAAGAACAGCCTCACTTCTCTGCCCATGGGGGGCGCCAAGGGTGGTTCCGATTTCGATCCCAAGGGTAAATCCAATTCGGAGATCATGCGTTTTTGTCAGGCTTTCATGATGGAGCTGTGGGAGAACATCGGACCGGATACCGATGTACCCGCGGGAGACATTGGTGTGGGGGGCCGTGAGATCGGTTACCTCTATGGCATGTACCGCAAGCTGGCCAGGGAGAATACGGGGGTGCTGACAGGTAAGGGATTGAACTGGGGCGGATCGCTCATCAGACCCGAAGCCACCGGTTTCGGTTGTGTATATTTTGCCAAGGAAATGCTGGCCACCAGGGGGGAAAGCTTTAAAGGCAAGCGTGTGGCCATCTCTGGATTTGGGAACGTGGCATGGGGAGCGGCACTGAAAGTGACTGAACTTGGTGGGAAAGTGGTGACCCTTTCTGGTCCCGACGGATATGTCTATGACGAGGAAGGAATCTCTGGAGCCAAGATAGAATATATGCTGGAGCTTCGTGCCTCCAATGAAGACATTGTGGCGCCCTATGCACTGGAGTTCGACAGCGGCCAGTTTGTACAGGGGAAACGTCCCTGGGAGGTAAAGGTTGACATTGCGCTTCCCTGTGCCACCCAGAATGAGCTGGATGAGGAGGATGCGGAGCATCTGATTGCCAATGGCTGTATCTGTGTGTGTGAGGGTGCCAACATGCCCTGCACCCCTGAAGCCATTGAGAAGTTCCAGCAGAAGCAGGTGCTTTATGCACCTGGCAAGGCAGCCAATGCAGGTGGTGTGGCCACCTCCGGACTGGAAATGGCCCAGAATTCCATGAAAATCAACTGGAGCAGGCAGGAGGTGGATGACCGCCTGCACCACATCATGACGAACATCCATGAGAACTGTGTAAAGTATGGCACCCATGCGGATGGTTATGTGGATTATGTGAAGGGGGCCAACATTGCAGGCTTCCTGAAAGTGGCCGATGCCATGGTGGATCAGGGCCTGTTATAAAATCGTTGGACCCGGGTGGTTCAAAACCGGTGAATAAGTTTTTACAGGGCCCCTTTGGCGGTAAACGAGCTCCCTGAGAGATTCATCAAAGGTTTTGAGCCGTTCATCTAAGCATATTCTCTTTGACATAAGCTGAGGCTGCCAATTCTGGTGGCCTCAGTTTTTTTATGGCTGTTTTTATCCGTTCTACTCAAGACTAAGCCCGCTTTGGTCAAATCCTCGTAGCGCGCCTTTAAGTTATTTGTATTTTGAAATCGTGAGTTTTGTAAAGGCTTGTGTTAGAGAAAAAGCTAAATATCAATTACTTAGAATTCAATTAAAACTCAAAAGAGAATATGGATGCAATAAAAAATGAATTGTTCGCCTACGTAAAGGAGAATACTTTTAAGGAGACTGACTCCCTGAAATCCGACACCTTGATCTTCGTAGAAGGCATTTTTGACTCCATGGGATTTGCCCTTCTGCTGGATTTCCTGGAAACCAAATTCCAGATCCAGGCAGAGGACAGCGACCTGGTGGAAGAGAACTTTGAGTCGATCGATGCCATTGCCGATTTCATCGCGAAAAAGAATCCCGCCCTCGTTTAATACATAGGTATACCAAACCTTTATGTGCGGTATCTCAGGTATATATAGCCCAAGTTCTTCGGTAGTCCGGTCCGATGATGTACGGAACATGCTGATGCAGATCCAGTATCGCGGTCCGGATGAGTCCGGTATATATATGGGTGAAGGGGTTGGACTGGGCAATGTGCGTTTGAGCATCATTGACCTGGCGCAGGGACAACAGCCCATGTCGGATGAAGCCAGAGACTTATGGATCGTCTTCAATGGGGAAATCTTCAACTACATTGAATTACGCGATGAACTGATCAGCCTGGGCTACCAGTTCAGGACCACCAGCGATACAGAGGTATTGCTGCTTCTGTTCAAACACTACCGTGAAAAATGCCTGGAAAAGCTGAACGGTCAGTTTGCCTTTGCCATCTGGGATACACAGCGCAGGGAGTTGTTCCTGGCCCGTGACCGGGTAGGCATCAGACCCCTGTATTATTACAGGGAAGGGGATAAGCTGGTATTTGGTTCGGAGATCAAGTGTTTGATGGAGTCCGGACATGTGCAGGCCGAACCCGATCCGGAATCACTGAGAAAGGTTTTTACCTTCTGGACCATCCCCACCCCCGACACCATGTTTAAAGGGGTGAAGGAATTGTCACCAGGTCACTACATGCTGGTGAAGGATTACCACACCGAGATTAAACCTTACTGGCAGCTCCAGTTTCACGGGGATGGGAATGCTGAAAGTCCCTCCAGCCTGGCTTATGCCAAGGATGAGTTCGAAGCACTGATTTCGGACTCGGTGCGACTCAGGCTCAGGGCCGATGTGCCTGTGGCGGCCTACCTCAGCGGGGGCATCGATTCCAGTGCCACCACCTGGTTCATCAAACAAATTGAACCCGGGGTGTTGAATACCTTTTCCATGGGATTTCAGCACAAGGAGTTTGACGAGACCGCTTTTCAGAAAAGTGTTTCGGAAATGCTCGATACCACCCACCACAGCATTACCTGTCAGAATACCGATATTGCGGATCATTTTGCCAGGGTATTGTGGCATACAGAGATCCCATTGTTGAGAACCGGTGCAGTACCCATGTACCTCTTGTCGGGACTGGTAAACCACTATGGCATCAAGGTGGTCATCACCGGCGAAGGGGCCGATGAATTCCTGGGTGGATACAATATATTTAAAGAAGCGATCATCAGGGAATTCTGGTCACGTCAGCCCGATTCTAAGATCCGGCCCCTGCTTTTGCAGAAGCTCTATCCTTACCTGGAGCAGTTTAAGGGACGGAACAG
>CBDTYO010000433.1:0-3449 GCA_965364615.1 uncultured Bacteroidia bacterium | reverse complement strand
AGCGTTTCAGTTGTTTCTCTATTTTCGCATGAAATTGCTCTATTTCCTTCTTTCCCTGTTCGGAGAAATCATAATTCTTGAGCGACCAGCGTTCGGCCCGTGAAGCCAGGTTATCGGAAATGACATCCGCAATCTTTTCAAATTCGTTCAGGGAGTACAAGAGCTGAAAGGATTCGTTCAGCTGCCTGCTGTTCATCGATTCCCGCTTGATTTTCAGGAAATAGGCTTTGATGGAGTCGGCAAGGAAATCCACCTCCTGCTCATGCTTGTAAATATCCCCCAGGGTGCTGGCATCCTTCTTGATGAAGGGGGGAAGGATTAAAGCGAACATGGTCCTGACCACCATCCCCATGCGTATAATCTCCTGCTTGGCCAGGTTCAGGGCCAGGGAAGGGGTGGATGTCATGTTTGGGTCCAGGTAGAGGGTTCGGTAGGCTTGCTTTTGGGTCTTCTCCCTGGTTTTCCCTGCGATCCGGTCTACCAGCCAGGCCACCTGGGGAGTGACCGGCAATACCACAACCATAAGCACCCCGTTGATCAGCGTATGCGCATTGGCAATCAGCCGTGGCAGGGAGGCATCCGGAACCACCTGGGTCAGGAGTTTTCCCAGCTGCACCGTCCAGCCGGCAAAGATCAGCACAGAAATGAACTTGACCAGCAGGAAGGCCATGGCCACCTTTTTCGCCTCTTTATCCGCCCTCAGACTGGCAATGAGGGCCGTGACGGGGGTGCCCAGGTTGGAACCAAGCAGGAGGGGGATGCTCGCATCCAGGGAAAGCAGGCCCTGGGAAGCCAGTACAATCATGATCCCTACAAATGCACTGCTCGACTGGATCAGGGCCGTAAAAGCTGCCCCCACCAGGATGCCCACCAGGGGACTTTCCAGCCGGAGCAGGAGTTCGATAAAGGGCGCGTAGTCCCTGAGGGGAGCCATGGCGTCCGACATGATCTCCAGTCCGAAGAAAAGGACTCCGAATCCGAAGAGGGAGTAACCCACGTATTTGAGCTTCTCCCTTTTGGAAAAGGCCTGGAGAAAGAATCCCACAGCCACCAGCAGCAGACTGTATTCCGTGATCTTAAAAGCGATGATCTGGGCGGTGATGGTCGTTCCGATGGCCGCACCCAGCAAAACAGGGATGGTTTGCCGGAATTGCATCAGACCCGCATTGACAAAACTCACCAGCATCACCGAGGTGGCACTGCTGCTCTGGATAATGGTGGTCACCAGGGTGCCTATGCCGGCCCCCACGATCCTGTTGCGGGTGACATTTTCAAGGATGGAACGCAATCTTTCCCCGGCCGATTGCTGCATGCCTTCGCTCATGGCATGCATTCCGAACAGAAAGAGGCCCAGGCCGCCGCTCAGGCTGATCACCAGGATCCACACCCAGTTTTTCCGGCTGGCTTTGGCATGGAAGATCACTTCATTGTCGGGAAAGCCTTCTTCGATCCTGCCCGCCACCTGGTAGATGCCGGCTTTGGATCCCAGGGTAAGGTGGGTTCGGGCCAGACCGGCAGAGTCTGTGCTGACCAGGCTTTGGCTCAGGGAGGCATCAGCATCCTGGTCTGGCTGCGATACCAGGGAGAAAAACACCTGGATTCCAGCCACTGGCTGTCCCCTTTCATCGAGGACCCTGACTTGCCAGGGCCGGGTAAGGCTTTGTCCACAAATCCCGGATTGGGAAGAATCCAGGGAAACAAGGCTTAAGGATCTTTGGGGGTAAGCTGACTGAAAAAGGACGGAATCCTGGGCGTGGACGGTAAAAGCCATGCACAGAAGAAGGATGCCATATGCCAGACTCCTTCCCAATGTCAGCGATCTGTTTTCATTATCTTATCTGAATCCTGCGTGCTGTAAGGCTTTCCCGATGCTTTGTTTCGGGAAGCGGGCTTTCCGTTCATAAATATACAAATGTTTATGCTTTGCGATTTCGTAACTTTCGAAGCAAAGCAAAGAATCATGCTAAAAAAATGTTTACTCCTTTCCGTGTTGCTCCTGGCTGGCCCGCTTGCGGCTTTTTCCCAGGAGTTGGGATTGACCATTAGCCGGGAGTTTAATCAGCTGGGAGCGGTGGTGGTGCAGGCTGAGTTTTCGCCCTTTCGCAATTATTTTGTCTACACCCTGGGAAACAATACCGCCAGGATCTATGACCGCCATTGGGAGATCGTCTGGGAACATCAGGGAAATCCCGAATCCTTCGGGGGAGCCTTTGCTTTTTCTCCGGACGAACAATACCTGGCCCTGGGCAAGTACAGAGGTGCCAACGACATAGCCATCATCCGTTTGAAGGACATGAAAGTAGTGCAGGTGCTGGGTTCCCATCAGTATTGGATCAACGACCTGGAATTCAGTCACGATGGAAACTTCCTGGTGGCGGTGGCCGGTGACGAGAAAATGAGCATCTGGCACCTGGATCAGGAAATTTTTCAGCTGTCCCAGGAATTTGCCTTTGAGAATGAGATGAAAGAAATCAGTATCAGCTTTGATGATGCATACATGGCGGCTTGCGACATCTATGGCAATACTTCACTGTTTAAGGCGGTGGGACCGGGATTTGAAACCGTTCAGGAAAGCAGGCTTACCCGGAACAACGTGGGAGACCTGGCTTTTCATCCCGGGTCCCATACCCTGCTGGTTGCGACCAGCGGTGATCTCAGAAGGTACAGGATACAGGGGGATCAGCTGCATTTCACAGATTCGCTGAAGGTGAGTACGGGAACATCCGGGTCCGTGATGTTCAGTCCCGATGGCAGGTATGCCAGCTTTTGCAGATCGAACAGCGCCGTCATCGCCCGCCTGGATCAGAGCGCCATCACCCCGGTGGACAATGTGTTCAGGCATGCAGTGCGAACCAGTGTATTCGGCGCTTCTTTTTCAGAGGATGGGGAATTTCTGACCAGCTACGGAGAGGATCAGCAGATCCTCATCTGGGAGATTGAACAGATCCACCCATCCGGAAGAAGCACCGTGGTTTCCTGGTTGAACGCCACTCCGACCCTTGCCCAGAGACGATCCCTGGATCCTGCAGCCTTAAAAGAGATCACAGGTTCTGTGGACAAAAAGCTGGCCCGGCCGAGGGACGAATTCGAAACCTCAGCGGAGTACCGGCTCAGGGTGGAGACACTGGCCGACTGGACCTTGATGAAGTTGCAGTTCGAAATGGAAAGACAATACGGGATCCATTCCAATTCGGGCCGTGTCCAGATCCCCTTGCAGGGGCTGGTGGGCTACAATGCAGACCTGGAGATCTACAAAATCAGGTTCATGGAGACCGAAGCAGGAGTGTCCATCCCCATTGCTGCGGCCAGGAAATTCAAGGATCAATGGGAGAGGGCCCATATCAGGACTACCAAGGTCCGCAATGGGGACCGGAAAAGTTATGCGTATGGCCCCTTTGAATTGCATGTACCCGGGGATAAAAATTCCTATCCGGTCACTCCCCTGGAGA
>CBDTYO010000432.1:0-3466 GCA_965364615.1 uncultured Bacteroidia bacterium | reverse complement strand
AAATTGAAAATGATAGCTTGCAGTCTGCCAGAACAGAAGCATGGCATAAAGAACGAATTCATCCAGGACAACCAGAGCCGATCAGCCCGTGGAGTCATCCGGGGTCTTCATTATCAGAAAGAGCCCCACGCCCAGACCAAACTGGTTCGCGTTACCGAAGGCTCCATTTTTGATGTGGCCGTAGACCTGCGGCGGGATTCTCCTACCTACGGAAAATGGTACGGGCTGGAACTGAGAGCGGATCATTTTTTTCAGCTGCTGATTCCCAAGGGATTTGCACATGGATTCTCGGTGCTTTCCGGCCATGCAACCCTTTATTACAAGTGCGACGGTTACTACCATCCTCAAAGTGAATCGGGCATACGTTTTAATGATCCCGATCTGGGAATCGACTGGAAGATTGACCACGGCAGGGCCATCATTTCAGACAAAGACAAAAGCCTGCCATTTTTGAAAAACTTAAAGTGATTGACCCATGAGCAATGTACTGGTATGCGGCGCAGATGGACAGCTGGGACGAGAAATTAAAAAAATCCGGAACAGGTATCCCCAGATCTGTTCCTTTACCGACATCAATGAACTGGACCTGCGCGATCCGGCAGCCCTGTCCGCCTACCTGCACGCACATCCCACAGACTATATTGTCAACTGTGCGGCCTATACCGATGTGGACAAGGCGGAATCTGACAAAGAACAAGCCATGCAGCTGAACCGCGATGTGGTGGCCAACCTGGTGGAGAGCCTGAAGGAGCATCCCACTGCCAGGATGATCCATATCTCCACCGACTACGTCTATAAGGATGATAAAAACCGTCCCCTGATGGAGGACGATGCCACCGAACCATCCAGTGTATATGGAATCACCAAACTGGAGGGGGACAAATTGCTGATGAATCATCCTAGGGCTCTTGTGATCAGGACTTCCTGGTTATTCAGCGTTTTTGGGAAGAACTTTGTCAAAAGCATGATCAATCGCATGGACCAGCGAAGCGATCTGAAGGTGGTGTATGACCAGGTGGGAACCCCAACCTATGCCGAAGATCTTGCCCGTGCCATCATGCAGATCATTTCAGAGGTAGATGCGGACAAGAGGGATTTCACTCCGGGCATCTTTCACTATTCCAATGAGGGAATATGCAGCTGGTATGATCTGGCCATTGCCATTTGTCGTTTGATCAACTGCAGCGGGAATGTCATCCCCATTGAAACCCACCAGTACCCCACCCCTGCACCCAGACCCGCCTATTCGGTGCTGAACAAATCCAAGATCAAACGGGTTTATGGAGTAAAGGTTCCCTATTGGCGAGACAGCCTTGAACAATGTATCAAAAACCTATTGTAAGTCGATAAGCTATACCACATGGAACAAAAAGCACTGCTGCATACTGTAAGAGAGAAAGCCAGCCGCTGGCTGGATGGACCCATTGATGAAACTTCCAGGGAAGCCATTCTGCAGATGATGGAGCACAACGAGGCCGAACTCATTGAAAGCTTTTACAGGGACCTGGAGTTCGGGACCGGAGGGCTCAGGGGAATTATGGGTGTTGGCACCAACCGAATGAACATCTATACCGTGGGCATGGCCACACAGGGTCTCTGTAATTACCTCCTGCAGCAGTTCTCTCAACGAAAGGAAATCAGCGTAGCAGTGGCTTACGATTGCAGGAACAACAGTCCGCAATTTGCCAGGATCACCGCTGAGATTTGTGTGGCCAATGGAATAAAGGCCTACCTGTTCGAGAGCCTGAGACCCACGCCCGAATTAAGCTTTGCCATTCGTCATCTGGGTTGCCAGAGCGGTGTGGTGGTGACAGCCTCACACAACCCCAAAGAATACAACGGCTACAAAGTGTACTGGGAAGACGGGGGTCAAATCATCCATCCCCACGATGAAAACATCATACGGGAAGTGCAGAAGATCAAGTCCATCGCGGAGGTGAAATTTGAGGGAGACGGTGAGCACATTGTCATGTTGGGCGAAGAAATGGATAAGCTGTATATCGATGAGGTGGCCAGGCTGTCCCTGAATCCCGAACTCATCCGGGCCCATTCGGACATTAAGATCGTTTATACCCCCATTCATGGCACCGGGGTGAAGATGGTGCCCCGGGCCCTGAAAAGGCTGGGATTTACCAACATATACAACGTTCCCGAACAGGATGTGGTGGATGGTAACTTCCCCACCGTGCTGTCCCCCAATCCGGAAGAATCTGCTGCCCTAAACCTGGCATTGCTCAAGGCCGACGAGGTAGGAGCCGATCTGGTCATGGCCACGGATCCCGATGCCGACCGGGTGGGAATTGCGGTCAGGGATGACCAGGGAAAACTGGTCCTGCTTAACGGGAACCAAACAGCAGCCCTGCTCACCTATTATTTGCTCTCCCAGTGGTCGGAACGCGGGAAACTTACCGGCAAGGAATACATTGTTAAAACCGTGGTAACCACAGAGTTGATCTCCGATATGGCCAAACATTACCGGGTTCCCTGTTATGATGTGCTGACTGGTTTCAAATTCATTGCAGACATCATCCGGAAGAATGAAGGAAAAATGACGTTCATTGGCGGAGGGGAAGAGAGCTACGGCTTCATGGTAGGTGATTTTGTCAGGGACAAAGATGCGGTGTCCTCCTGCGCCATCATTGCAGAACTGGCCGCCTGGGCCAGGAGTCAGGATAAAAGTGTATACGATGTCCTGATGGATCTCCACCTGAATTTCTCATTCTATCAGGAATCGCTGATCAATGTGGTCAGGAAAGGCAAATCGGGAGCTGAAGAGATCCAGCAAATGATGGCCGGATTCAGGGCTCATCCCCCCGAGCTCATCAACGATGCCCGGGTAGTGAAAATCCACGACTACCAGCAGCAGATGACCACAAACCTGAACACGGGAGATCGAATGCCCATATCCCTGCCCGTGTCCAATGTATTGCAATTCATCCTGGAGGATGGCAGCAAGATTTCGGTCCGCCCATCCGGCACTGAACCCAAAATCAAGTTCTACTTCAGTGTTTCTGAGAAACTGGAGAAGAAGGAGGATAAGGGCAAAATCCAAAAAGTGCTGAACGATCGCATCGAAAAACAGAAAAAATCTCTTAAATTGATCTAAAACAGCCTGCCATGAAATCATTTCGCAAAGAACTCTGGTTTGAGGTCCGACAAAGGAGGGAATTGATCAATATCACCTCTGAAGTGGAAGAGTGCTTGAGAGAAAGCGGGGTCCAGGAGGGACTTTGCCTGGTCAATGCCATGCATATCACGTCCTCAGTTTTCATCAATGATGATGAACCCGGACTCCACCAGGACTTTGAAGTCTGGCTGGAAAAACTGGCTCCGGAGAAACCTTATGACCAGTACAAGCACAATGGATATGAGGACAACGCAGACGCCCACATCAAACGCACACTGATGGGGCGGGAAGTGGTGGTGGCCATCACCGGGGGCCAGCTGGATTTCGGACCCTGGGAGC
>CBDTYO010000431.1:0-3467 GCA_965364615.1 uncultured Bacteroidia bacterium | reverse complement strand
CGGGATATCGGATCTTTCGCAGCTGGTCTCCTTTCTCAATGGGGAAACCATGGATCAAACTGTAGTAAAAATTGTCCAGTCATTGCCGCCACAAGGCTCTCCGGTCACTCAGGCTGATTTCTCTGAAGTGAAAGGGCAGGAACTTGTCAAAAGAGCCATGTTAATCGCCGCATCCGGTCTGCATAACATGATTCTTGTAGGGCCTCCAGGTTCGGGAAAGAGCATGATGGCCCGACGATTGCCTGGAATTATGCCACCCATGTCCCTGGAAGAATCTCTGCAAACCACTCGGATTTATTCGGTGGCAGGTAAGGTAAGTGCCGAAAAAGGATTGATCCGCACCAGGCCCTTCAGATGCCCCCACCACTCCAGCTCTAACATTGCCATCATTGGCGGAGGGAGTTCACCGCAGCCCGGAGAAATATCCCTTTCCCACAACGGGGTGCTCTTCCTGGATGAGCTGCCTGAATTTAAGCGAAGTGTCCTGGAGGTGCTTCGTCAACCCATGGAGGATCGTGAGGTTCATATCAGCAGGGCCGGCTACCGGGTCAGCTATCCGGCAGATTTTATGTTGGTGGCCGCCATGAATCCATGCCCCTGTGGCAATTATAATCACCCCAAAAAAGAGTGCCACTGCGGTCCGGGTATCGTAAAACAATACCTGAACCGGATATCGGGACCCTTGCTTGACCGCATCGATCTCCACCTGGAAGTGGTTCCGGTTCCCTTTGGTGATTTATCTGAAGGCCGGACCTCAGATAGCAGTGAGTCCATGCGGAAGCGCGTCATCTCAGCCAGGACCGCTCAGCTGAAGAGGTTTTCAGGAGGTCATCGGAGCCCTGGCAACTCCCGAATGGAATCTGCCACCAGAAACCTATACTGCCAGCTCGACCGGGCGGGATCCTCCCTCCTCAGGAGGGCCATGGAAAGGTTGGGACTTTCGGCGCGTGCCTACGACCGCATCCTGAAGGTGTCCCGAACCATAGCGGATGTGGAGGAATGCGAAAAGATCCATCCTTCCCATGTGGCTGAGGCGATCAATTACCGCCACCTGGACCGGGAAGGGTGGTCGGGTTAAGCTTTTTATGAGAATGCCCGTCAAGGGAATGTCCCTTCAAGGAAGGAAGTATTGGCCGATATTTTACCGATATTGTACCGAAAGCATTCCAATTTGTTGACATTTCTTATAGCTTTATCGTGTTCTGTGTTCGAAGGTTGATTGGATTCCTTCAGGGGAACTTAGCATGACATGACTATGGAGAAGGGGAAAAATGTAATCATCATCGGATCCGGCATTGGCGGCATTGCCACAGCTGGCTATCTTGCCCGCAAAGGATACAAGGTGACCATATTCGAAAAAAATGGCTTTCCCGGAGGAAGATGTGGCAGGTATGTAAAAGATGAACACAGATTTGATGTAGGACCCACCTTTCTGATGATGCCAGGCGTTTATCAAGAAGCGTTTTCATTGTTGGGCCAGGATATGAAAGAGGTGTTGAATTTGACCAGGATTGATCCCATATACCGGATTAAATATCCTGGTGAAAAGGAAATACGATTTTCCTCAGACCTGGCTGCTATGCAAGCACAATTTGAAGAAATCGAAACGGGAAGTTATGACAGGTTTTTGAAACTACTGCATAAAGGATTCCACATTTATGAGAGATCCATGCGCCTGATCGACCGCAATTATTTTACCATCTTGGATCTTTCGCTCCTCAAGTATCCCTTCCTTCTCTTCAGGTATAAGGCATTTCATAACCATTACAAGTATGTGAGCAGGTACTTTGAGTCCGAAGAATTGCGCGCCTTGTTCACTTTCCAGAATTTGTACCTGGGTCAAAATCCTTACAAAGCGTCAGGAATGTATACCTTCCTTCCATTTATGGAAATCTCCGACGGGGTTTATTTCCCGGAAGGGGGTATGCACCAGGTGGCACAAAGTATGTTATCTGCCGCCGAATCTTATGGAGCTAAGCTGGTGTTAAAATCCCCTGTGACCAGGATCGAGGTAAATGGGAAGCAGGCAAGGGGAGTCACCCTGGAAGACGGTACTTTTCATCCGGCTGATATGGTTGTTGCGAATGCTGATTTGCCATATGTATACAAGCATTTATTGCCCAGCAACAGGAAGGCTAAACGTTTCGACAGGATGAAATACTCCTGTTCAGCCCTGGTCTTTCACTGGGGAGTCGATAAGGTGTATCCCCAACTGCTGCAGCACAATGTTTTTGTATCCGGCAATAACAGCGAAAGCTGCAGGATGATTTTCAGTGAAAACTCTTTTGCGGAAGAGCCCTCCATATATGTCCATTCACCGGTCAGATCAGATAAATCAGCTGCGCCGGCCCATCAGGATTCCATCACGGCCATTGTACACACGGGGAATTTGGAAGATGCTCAGGAATACCAGTGGGAAAAGATTAAAAAGGATGCAAGAAACGCCATCCTTAAAAGATTGGAAGCGGAAGGATTACATGACTTTGAGAAGCACATTAAGTTTGAGATCTGCTATACTCCGGCTTCATGGAAGTCCTCATTCAACCTCACCAGAGGCGGCACTTTTGGCAGTCTGGCTCACAATCTGATGCAGATGGGTTTCCTGCGTCCCAACAACCACCATATGCGTTATAAGAATTTGTATTTTGTGGGAGGAAGTACACAGCCAGGAAGCGGAATGCCTCTTTCCCTTTTGTCGGCCAAGCTTGTGTTTGAACGCATCCTTCGAATGAATAGAAATTGATACATCAGGCATGAACCAGGAGATTTATAATACCATCCAGGGCATCGCTTTCAAGAACATTGAAAAGCATCCCAACATCCTGATCGCAGCAAAGTTCTGGGATGAAAGGAGATTTATGGCAGCCAAGACGTGCTACAGGTTTATGCGCATGATTGACGATCTTATTGATGACCGGAGGGCCAAAGAGGAGGTGATTGGCTGTCTGGAGAGGGAAGCACTTTTGGGGAAAGTGGACCATTGGATTGAATGCATGGTGCAGGATCCTGATCAGGATCCCCTGATCAAGGAATTGACAGATGCCATCGGCACATTTCATATTCCCCTGAAGCTGTTCCACAATTTTGCTCAGTCCATGCGCTATGATATCGATCACAATGGATTTGATACCCTGGACGATTTTCTGGCCTATGCAGAAGGAGCTTCGGTGGCCCCGGCCTCAGTATTTGTCCATTTATGCAGTCTTACGGAGCAAAACGGTGTTTACCTCTCTCCCGGATTTGACGTGGTGGACGCGGCCAGGCCTTGTGCCCTATTCAGCTATATAGTGCATATCATACGTGATTTTCAGGAGGATCAGCTGCATAACCTGAACTATTTCGCTGATGACATACTGAAGAAAAACAATCTCCTCCCCTCCGATTTAAAAACCATCGCCAAGGGAGGTCTTGTGAGTCCCTCCTTCCGTGAGGTCATCAGGGAATACCATCAACTGGCCCAGTACTAC
>CBDTYO010000430.1:0-3481 GCA_965364615.1 uncultured Bacteroidia bacterium | reverse complement strand
TTTGTTTTCACTTTGGCTGCCGCTGCTTTTTTCTTGTCCACCTTATCTTTCACATCCTTCTCCTGCTGCTGGATGGCTTTGAGCATTCTTTCCGCATCCTCTTTGGAGATCTCCCGGGGCTGGGGCTGGGCCTGCCGGTCCTGCTCTTCCTCAGGCTGCCGGGGTTGTTCCTGCTGCTCCTCATTCTTTAGCCTGTCATCCTCATTTTGCTCTCCCTGCCCCTTTTTCTGGTCCTGTTGTTTTTCCTGCTGTTCCTGATCCTCCTGCTGATCATTCTCTCCCTGCTGGTCCTGTTGCTGTTGTTGCTGTTGTTGTTCTTTCAGTTTTTTCCTGGCATAGGCCAGGTTGTATTTGGTATCCAGATCATCCGGATTGAGCCGGAGGCTGTTTTTATACGCTTCGATGCTCGGGGCATATTGCTGAGATTCCAGCAAACTGTTTCCCATGTTGTGCCAGATGTGTGCCAGGGTTTCCGGATCTTCCTCCAGGGCAGCCTGGGACTGCTCCACCAGGGACTCATACTGTTTGAAGGTTTCTTCGTATTTCTCCTGCCCATAGAGGGCAGCTCCCGTATTAAATCCTGCCTCAAAGGATTCCTGGTTTATATCCCCGGCTTTCCTGAACTGCACTTCGGCTTCGCTGTAATCCCCTTCCTGGTAGGCCCGCACACCCTCACGGATGATTTTCCGTTCGTTTTGCCCCCAGGCCATCCCCAGGGTCGCCAGAAACACACATATGAGCGTTGTTTTTTTCATTCTTCTCGATTTTAGCTTTCTTCCTCTCCGCCTTTAAACAGATTCATGCGCATCAGGAGCCTGCTTTTCCGGGAACGGATCAGAAATTCCAGCACCAGGAAAAGAAGGGCAAATCCAGTGAAATACTGGAACCTTTCTGCAAATTCAGAGAACACGCGGGTTTTCACTTCTGCCCGCTCCAATTTGTCCAGTTCGTCCACCAGGCTGTTGATCCTGTCGCCCGGGATATAAGCTCCCTTTCCTTCCCTGGCCACATCGATCAGCAATTTTTCATTCAACTTGCTTACCACTACCTGGCCTTCGCTGTCTCTTCGCTTGGCTGAGCTGCCCGGCCTGAGCGGCAGGGGGACCCCGTTGGGATCGCCCAGTCCCACAGTATATATTTTGATCCCTTTTTCCGCTGCCTTGGCAGCTTCACCCACCGCATCATCCTCATGGTTCTCCCCATCGGTGATCACCACGATGGCCTGACTGGGAACAGATCTGCCCGGGTCCTCCTCCGCTTCAAGGCTTGAGAAGGACCTGACAGCCAATTTGATGGCCGAACCAATGGCGGTACCCTGTCTGGACACCATGTCGGGTCCTGCACCTGAAAGGAACATTTTTACGCTGGGATAATCATCGGTGATGGGGATCTGGGTATAAGCGTCCCCCGCAAACACGATCAACCCGATCTTGTCATTGCTCATCCGGTCCACCATCCGGTTGATCATCTGCTTGGATCGTTCCAGGCGGGAGGGCTTGATGTCTTCTGCCAGCATGCTGTTGGATACATCCAGGGCAATGATGATTTCCCTGCCCTTCTGCTCGACCTCCTGCAATTTGGAACCGATCCTGGGTCCGGAAGTGGCCACAATGAGCAGAACGGTCCCGGTAATCAGCATGAGGAATTTCCAGTGGCTTGCACTCCCTGAAGCTTCAGGCATCAGGTCCTCAAGCAAATCCTTGTCACCCAGCATGGACAGCGAGCGCTTGCGGTGCCGCCAGTAGAGCAGGTAGCCCAGCCACATGGCTCCTGCCGCCAGGAGAAACCACAACATTTTTATATGGGCAAACTGGATCATCTCAGGGTATGGTTCTGAAAAGTGTATATCTGAGCAAAATTTCGGTGAGCAGAATCAACAGTGCAGCCAGCAAGAAGGGGAAATATTCCTCCTTCTTTTTGCTGAATTGCTTCACATCGAGCCTGGTTTTCTCCAATTGGTCTATCTCCTGGTAGATCTCTCTCAGTTTATTGTTGTCCGTGGCCCTGAAATAGGACCCGTCGGTGGTTTCAGCTATGACCTTGAGCACGTCCTCGTCAATCTCCACCGGCATGTTCTGCATGATGGTCCGGCCAAACATGTCCTGCACGGGCATGGGTGCATTTCCCTGGGAACCCACCCCAATGGTATAGACCCTGATCCCGAAGCCTGCTGCCAGTTCCGCAGCGGTCACCGGTCCCACATCGCCCCGGTTATTCACCCCGTCGGTAAGGAGGATGATCACCTTGCTTTTGGCCTTGCTGTCCTTGATCCTGTTCACCGCTGTGGCCAATCCCATCCCAATGGCCGTTCCTTCCTCAATCACCCCGAAATCAATATCCTTCATGAAGTTGATCACCACCGCACGATCGGTGGTCATGGGACATTGTGTGAAACTCTCCCCGGCAAAAACCACCAGCCCAAAGCGGTCGTTCTGCCTGGCATTCACAAATTCAATCCCCACATTTTTGGAAGCTTCCAGGCGGTTGGGTTTGAAATCCATGGCACGCATGCTGCCCGATACATCCATGCACATCACCACATCGATGCCTTCGGTGGTTACCTGTTCCCACTGGTTGGAAGACTGGGGCCTGGCAAGCACCACGATGAGCAGGGTGATCACAGCCATTCTCAGCAAGGCAAGCACATGACGCATCCATATCCGGGCCGAATCCCTCTTGTCGTCAAGGTTTTCAAAACCCGACAAGCTCAGGGGGGCTGTACCTTTCCTTCCCCGCCAGAAGTACCAGGCCACCAGCAGGGGCACCAGAATCAGGGCATAGAAGAAGGCCGGGTATGCGAACTCAATCCTACTCATCCTTCACCTCCTCCCTGTAGAACTGCGGGTAAGTTTTCTGTACAAAAATATAAGCGTTGTTCAGGTTGGTCTGGTTGTGGACAGGAAGGGGGTCTTCCCTGGCAAACTTTACCAGGTCGGCCAGTTGCAGCAGCTCTTGCAGGATCTCATCCAGCAGGGAATCTTCGGGATTGGACCTTCGGAATGCCTGCAGGATTTCTTCCGTTGTGCTCTCCATGGCGGGAATTCCATACTGCCTTTCGATGTAAGTCCGGGTGATTTCGGTCAGGCTGGTATAAAATTGTTTGACTTCGCCTTTTTCCCAGATTTTTTCTGCCTTTAACTTGTCCAGTTCCCTGAAGGCAATGACATGGGCAGGCTCCAGGATCCTGGCTTCGTATTCTTCCGGATGCCGCTTTCTCTGCAGGTACCTCCGCAACAGCGCCCCGCCGAGGATGGCCACCAGAAGTCCCCCCAAACCCACTGCCAGCCAGGGCAGGATCTCCCCGAAGCTGAGTGGGGTGTTCAGGGGCGGTTTGATGGGTTTGATGGCCTGGGTGGTATCCACCACAGGTTCATACACCTGTATCATCAGGGGCATGCTTCGGGCCGTATCCCTCAGATTCCCTAGGGCATAGGTAACTTCCTGGGCCTGCACCATCTGCTTGCCCGCCTCACAGCCAGTG
>CBDTYO010000429.1:0-3483 GCA_965364615.1 uncultured Bacteroidia bacterium | reverse complement strand
CTGATATCCACCTTTTCCCCCTGATATTTGATCTTCTTCTCCAGGGGCGTCTTGAACTCGTATGCCTTGTTGGTGGTACTGAGGGCAATCAGTTTGGTCGACTTTTTCTGTTTAGCTTCGCGTGCCATATGAATCTCCCGGATTAACGTAAGCGTTTATTTAGTATCCATGGTGCAATCTTCTTGCTGCTCTCGATTTGCAGGGGTTTCTCTTCAAACTGATGGATCTCCCTGGCATAATCATAAGTGGCAAAAAATGCAGCCAGCATCACCTCGTCGGGTTCAGCATGGTAATGGATCTTCAGTTCCTTGCTTAGGAAGGAGGTATTGAATTTTCCCTTTCTGAAATTGCTGTTTTGCAATACCGCCCTGCAGAAAGCCAGGGTGGTCTTGGTGCCCTTGATCCAGAATTTCCTGATGGCCATGCTGGATTGCTGAAGGGCTTTTTCCCTGGTTTCGGCATGAACGATCAGTTTGGCAATCATGGAGTCATAATAGGGAGTGATCACCGATCCGTCCCTGACACCGGTATCTACCCTGACGTGCTCATTTTCAGGCCAGGATATTTTCTCTATGGTACCCAGACTGGGCGAGAAACCCGACTGGACATCCTCGGCATTGATCCGCCACTCTATGGCCCAGCCATTCAACTTAATATCTTTCTGCGCGAACGCCAGCTTTTTGCCTTCCGCAATGAGGATCATCTGCTCGATCAGGTCAATTCCGGTGACCATCTCTGTGACGGGATGCTCGACCTGTATCCGGGTATTCATCTCCATGAAAGAGAAGCTGTTGTCCTCATCCAGCAGGAATTCCACGGTACCGGCAGAGTAATAGTTTACTGCCTTGGCGATGTTGATGGCAGCCTCACCCATTTTCTTCCTCATCTTTTCATCCAGGGCAGGGGAGGGGGACTCTTCCAGCAGCTTCTGGTGTTTGCGCTGTACCGAGCATTCCCGTTCGCCCAGGTGGACCACATTGCCGTGTTTGTCGGCCAGGATCTGGAATTCGATGTGACGGGGTTCGCGGACAAAGCGTTCGATGAAAACAGCGGGATTGTTGAAGGCCTTTTCAGCCTCGTTGGTGGCCAGGGTAAACATCCGTTCAATGTCTTTTTCTTTTTCCACCACCCGCATCCCGCGGCCCCCTCCACCGGCCGCAGCCTTCAGGATCACCGGATAGCCTATTTCATTGGCTATGGTTCGGGCTTCTTCCGCATCGGCCACGGCACCCGGACTTCCGCCCAGCAATGGGACATTGTGCTGTCTGGCCAGATCCTTGGCAATGGTTTTGTGCCCCATCCGGTAAATCGCATCGTGGGAAGGACCGACAAATATAATTTTCTCTTCCTCACACCGTCTGGCAAAATCCGGATTTTCGGCCAGGAATCCGTAGCCCGGATGAATGGCATCCACCTTGTGCTTCTTGGTGGCGGCAATGATCCTTTCAATGTCCAGAAATTCAGGAAGGCTATCATCGAAGTTTTCCGAAAAGTCGATGACCTCATCTGCTTCCTCCAGGTACCAGGCATTGGGCTCCTTTATGGTCTTGATCACGTAGGAACGGATGCCCATTTTCCTGGCAGTGCGAATAATGCGAATGGCGATCTCGCCCCGGTTTGCTATTAGTAGGCTCTTGATTTTCATAGGAGGTAACTAAAGAGGAATGTTGCCATGTTTCCTGGCAGGGTTATCTACAAACTTGGTTTCAAGTGCTTCAAATGCCCGAATCAGTTTGCGTCTGGTTTCTGACGGATCAATGACCTCGTCGATAAAACCCCGCTCATCGGCGATATAGGGATTGGCGATTTCGTTCCTGTATTTGTCAGCCAGCTCCTTTCTCAAGGCAACCGGATCGTCGGACGATGCAAGCTCCTTTCGGTAAAGTATGGCCACAGCCCCTTCAGGGCCCATGACAGCGATTTCAGCTGTGGGCCAGGCAAAGTTGAAATCCCCTCCCAGGTTCTTGCTGTTCATTACGCAATAGGCTCCGCCATAGGATTTTCTCAGGATCACTGTGATCCTGGGAACAGTGGAATCCGCAAATGCATAGAGCATTTTCGCCCCGTGACGGATGATCCCATTGTGTTCCTGGTCCACACCGGGCAGAAATCCCGGCACATCCTCCAGGATCAGCAGCGGAATGTTGAATGCATCACAAAACCTGATGAACCGGGCTCCCTTGTTGGAAGAATTGATGTCCAGGGTTCCTGCCAGCACCTTGGGCTGGTTGGCTACGATTCCGATCACCTTTCCGTCAAGCCTTGCCAGGCCAATGACCACATTCTGGGCATAGTTTTCAGAAATCTCGTAAAAGGATCTTTTATCCACAATGAGGTTGATCACATCCTTTACGTCATAAGGTTTGTTGGGATCGTCCGGAACGATGGCCCTTAATTTTTCTTCAACGTCCAGGGTCTCATCCTCACTCAGCTCCATTTCAGGGGGATTCTCCAGGTTGTTGGCAGGAAGGTAGGAAAGCATCTGGCGAACCCCCATCAGGGTATTCTCCTCATCCTCATACACCAGGTGGGCCACCCCGCTCTTTTTTGAATGGACGCCGGCTCCCCCCAGGTCATTGAGACTTACATCCTCATTCAGCACCTCCTTGACCACGTTGGGCCCGGTAACGAACATATAGGAGGTCTGGTTGGTCATAAAAACAAAATCGGTGATGGACGGAGAGTATACAGCCCCTCCTGCAGCCGGTCCCATGACCACAGAAATCTGGGGTATGACCCCCGAGGATTGCACATTTCTGTAAAAAATGCCGGCGTAACCGGCCAGGCTGGCCACACCCTCCTGGATCCTTGCACCCCCCGAATCGATCAATCCGATCATGGGTGCCCCCATTTTCAAGGCCATGTCCTGGATCTTCATGATTTTGGCTGCATGCACCGATCCCAGAGAACCACCCATGACGGTGAAGTCCTGTGCATAGGCGAAAGTGAGTCTGCCATGGATCAAACCGTGACCGATGATTACCCCGTCCCCGTATGCCTGTTGGACCTTTCCAAAGCCTCCATCTGATTTTTCAGGAGAAACAAAGGCATCCACCTCTTCAAAAGTGCCTTCATCAAACAGGATTTCTATTCGTTCCCAGGCGGCTAGTTTGCCCTTGGAATGTTGTTTGTCCAGGGCTTTGGCATCATGCTGTTTATCATACTTCTGCTGCCTTTTGAGGAAACGGGTAAAATTCTTTCCATTCACATCCATGTGTCAGAACTTAGTGCATATGATAAGACCCCTTAAGGTAAAAAAAGTTTTTCGGGTCGTGCTGTTATGCATGCAAAACTATAAATAAATCTTTACTTCAGAAGCCAAGCGACTGCTCCAGGATCAGCCGGTCGGACCTGATGGCATCCCCCGCCTGTTTTGCGGGTGTAAATTTCCAGTTGTCCATAACTGCCTGATGCAGGGTATCCTGTTGGGCCAGGAACTCCATCAGGTGATAACGCAGGTCCCGGTAAGTGGACCGTATAATC
>CBDTYO010000428.1:0-3490 GCA_965364615.1 uncultured Bacteroidia bacterium | reverse complement strand
CCTCGGGACCCCCGATGGTTTTCAGAAGTTTGTATGATCCTTCCTGCTCAGACATGTGCATGATTTAGACGCTGCAAAGTTACAAATAAATATCTATGTTGATATCTTAAACAAGCGTGGGGATAAAATGGCAAACAAAGACCTGCTATTTTATGTAATTTTCTCCGATTGAACCGTTATGTAATTATGATGAAGAGCCTTATATATATTCTGATGGGATTGCTGTTTCTTGCATCCTGTGTGCCTGCCAGCGAGTTCTCCCAATTGACCGACAAGAGTACCTCCCTGCAAAGTGAGCGGGATGATCTGATGGCCGAAAACGAGCATCTCACCGTAGCCAACAGAGAAATGATGGCCAAAATTGACCAGGTGGAGGCCCAGCAGCAGCAGAACATCGAGGACAGCATCAGGATCCACACAAGGGTACAGGAATTGGAGCAGGAAATGGCTTCCCTCGAAAGAAAGTATGCCGACCTGGAATCGACCCATGAATCCCTGCTCAGGGGGAATGCCCGGGAAACCCGAAGGCTGCTGAATGAATTGCAAACCGCCCAGGAGGACCTGGCCACCAAGGAACGCCTGCTGAAAGAACTTGAGGCCAGCGTGGCGGGTCAGCGGCAGGATGTGAACCGTTTAACGGCAGAACTGGAAGCCAGAAATGCACGGCTGGTGGAGATGGAAAGGATGCTCAACGAAAAAGACAGGGTGCTGGATGAACTGAGGGAAAGGGTGGCAGAGGCCTTGCTTGGATTTGAGGGACAGGGACTTACCGTGACCCGAAGGGATGGGAAAGTATATGTATCCATGGATGAAAAGCTGCTTTTTCAATCGGGAAGCACCGTGGTGGATCCCAATGGGGAAAGGGCCCTTCGGCAGCTTTCTCAGGTGCTGGCCCGCAATCCCGACATCAGCATCATGATTGAGGGTCATACCGATGATGTGCCTTTCCGAAAAGGTTCTTCCATCAAGGACAACTGGGACCTCAGTGTGTTGAGGGCCACCTCCATCGTCAGGATTTTGCTGGAAGGCTCCGGGATTGATCCCACCCGCCTGACCGTGGCAGGAAGGGGAGAGTACCTGCCAGTGGATCCGGCCGATACTCCCGAAGCCAGAAGAAAGAACCGCCGGACCGAGATCATTCTCTCGCCGGACCTGTCAGAGGTATTCAGAATTCTTGATATGTAAAGAAGGAGGGCTGGACTGCTGGCTCAGATGGTCATGATATCTTCCTCCTTGGCCTCTACCATTTTATCTACCTTTTCGGTGTAGTCGTTGGTGAGCTTCTGGATCTGATCTTCGGCCGTCTTGGTCTCATCCTCCGAAAGCCCGTCTTTCTGCATCTGCTTGTATTCCTCGTTGGCTTCCCGGCGGCTGTTGCGGATGCTCACCCTGGCATTTTCCCCTTCGTGTTTGACTTTCTTGACCAGATCGCGCCGGCGTTCTTCGGTGAGCTGGGGGATGATCAGGCGGATGACCTCTCCATTGTTGGATGGGGTGATCCCCACGTTGGATTGCATCAGCGCCTTTTCGATGGTGTCGATCATGGATTTTTCCCAGGGTTGGATCATGATGGTTTTGGCATCTGGTGTACTTACATTGGAGACCTGGTTCAGGGGTGTGGGAGTTCCATAGTAATCCACCAATACACCGTCCAGGATGTGCACATTCGCTTTTCCCGCCCTGATACGAACCAGCTCGTTATCAAGGTGTTCGACGGCCTTCTCCATATTTTCCCTGGCCATCTCATATACCAGTTGGACATCTTCGTTCATGATCTTAGGGTTTCGTTGTGCGGCACAATTTATCTAAATTTTGACTAAAGTTCCAATTTTTTCCCCCGAAACCAGCTTCTTCAGATTCCCTCTCTGGTTCATATTGAAGACAATGATGGGCAGATTGTTTTCCTTGCACATGGTAAAAGCAGTCTGGTCCAGGATCTTTAATTCCTTCTCTATGGCTTCTCCAAAGCCAAGCTCATCGTATTTTTTGGCTGAGGGATCCTTCTCCGGATCGCTGGTGTACACGCCGTCGACCCGGGTTCCTTTCAGCATCACATCGGCTTCCATTTCCAGGGCCCTGAGGGAGGCTGTTGTATCGGTGGTGAAATAGGGATTCCCCGTGCCGCCTGCAAAGACCACTACCTCATGGTTCTCCAAAGCTTCCAACACCCTGGGTTTGTAATAATATTCGGCCACCGGTTCCATGCGGATGGCCGTAAACAGTCTGCAGGGAGTTCCCTTGGAAAGGAACGCAGATTGCAGGGCCAGTCCGTTGATTACCGTGGCCAACATGCCCATGTAATCTCCCTTCACCCGGTCAAATCCTTCCTCCACGCCCGATACTCCCCGGAAAATGTTTCCGCCTCCGATCACAATGCCCAACTGGGCTCCCAGGTTCCTAACTTCCATGATTTCCTCAATGTAATCGTTCAGCCGGACCGGATCAATCCCGTGGGAACGGCCGGCCATCAACGCCTCCCCGCTGAGCTTAAGCAATATCCTCTTGTAAGTCATCTAAGGCTACATTTTCATTAAAAGTAGTAAAAAGACTTCAAAGACTAGCGCACAGCATGGGCTGAATGCGTTCCGGGCAGGAGGACTCAGGAGGAACGCTTTGCCTCCTTAAATAATTTCTTGATGATGACATGGTAAATCCTGACTCCCTTCCACTCAATGAGGGGCGAATTGATAAAAATGAGGATCCCTCGCTTTTTTTTCGGATCAAATGCCACATAGGTTTCCACGCCGGGATCATACCCTGAATGGGCCGGGATTTTTCTCGTGAAGAGGTAACGCGGCATGAATAAAACATAGCTAAAGGCATCAAATTCATTGTAGTTCCAGGCAAGCGCCTGGTGTTTGGCCACCCCGGGATACTGGATCTTAAGGTATTCATCGACTGTTTTTTCGCTCAGGAAAATGGATCCGTCCACCTTTCCCCCATTGATCATTAGCTTCAATACCTGGGCGTAATCGGTGGCAGTCGTTCTGAGCTGTCCATCCGGGAAGGAAGCAAAACCATAGTGATTTAGAGCCTCCGGCTCTTTCTCCGGGGCAATTTCATGGGGCCGGGCAATGTTATCATGAGGGATCTCCTTTAAGAACCAGTAGGAGTCTTTCATCCCTAACGGCCGGAAAATATCCTCCTGCATGTACTGGCTGAAGGACTTGCCGGAGATCTGTACCACAAGAAGCCCAAGCAGGGAGTACCCCATGTTGCAATAGCTGAAACTCGTCCCGGGTATTTCTTCAGCAAAATTCTCTGCAGGGAAATAGTACTCTCCTCCCTCGGTAAAATAGTCCTTCACGTAGGATTGCAGTTCCAGGGGAGAATCCCCTCCCTCCGGCAGGGTATACAGAGGATCCAGCACATCCCAGTTATCCCGCAGCGAGGAGGTGTGGGTCAGCAGCATCCGAAAGGAGATAGGCTCCCCGGGATGGTGGGGATTGTAAATTCTGAAAGGAAGGTAGTCGTTGATATCGTCGTCCAG
>CBDTYO010000427.1:0-3513 GCA_965364615.1 uncultured Bacteroidia bacterium | reverse complement strand
CCATTTCCCGCCAGCCCGAAGCCGACATAGTTATCCTTGCCGCGTGCGGCGAGCGGGCCAATGAGGTGGTGGAGATCTTCAAGGAATTTCCGGAGCTGACCGATGTCAGGACCGGGGCCAAACTCATCGAGCGAACCACCATTATCGCCAATACATCGAGCATGCCGGTGGCTGCCAGGGAAGCTTCGGTGTATACCGCCATGACCCTGGCCGAGTATTACCGGAACATGGGACTCAAGGTCCTGATGCTGGCCGACTCGACTTCAAGGTGGGCACAGGCGCTGCGTGAAATGTCGAACCGGATGGAGGAGCTGCCCGGACCCGATGCCTTCCCCATGGACCTGCCGGCCATCATCTCCAATTTTTACTCCCGTGCGGGATATGTAGAACTGAACAATGGCGCCACCGGATCCATTACATTCATTGGTACCGTTTCGCCTGCCGGCGGCAACCTGAAAGAACCTGTGACCGAAGCCACGAAAAAAGCAGCCCGATGCTTCTATGCGCTATCGCAGCAGCGTGCCGACAGCAAGCGTTACCCCGCCATTGATCCCATCGACAGCTACTCCAAGTACCTGGAATACGATGAGGTGCAGGCTACCATGAAGCAGAACATCTCGGACAACTGGCTCGACGAAGTGGCCTTTGCCAGAGATATACTGATCAAGGGGCGTGAAGCGCAGGAGCAGATCAATATCCTCGGGGACGACGGGGTGCCCATGGACTTTCACATCCTGTTCTGGAAATCCGAACTCATCGATTTCGTGATCCTCCAGCAGGATGCCTTCGATGAAATCGACCGCATGACACCCCTGGAGCGCCAGAAGTACATGCTCGACCTGGTCCTTTCGATTGTCCGTGCGTCCTTCAGTTTCGATAAGTTCGAGGAGGTCGGATTGTATTTCAGGAAGTTGATCAATATTCTGAAGCAGATGAATTATTCTGCATTCCAATCGGAATCTTTTCATGGCTATGAACAGCAGCTTCATGAAGCTCTCCGTGAAAATTCAGAAATAGAGGAATCCATTCAGACAGCTTAGCAAACCCATGCCATAAAAGGACGTTGCCATGAAGAAAGCATTCAAGAAGATATATACGAAAATTGACAGGATCACCAAGGCGACCTGTACACTAACGGCAGACGGGGCGGGTTACGAAGAGCTTGCTCTGGTGGACGGACGCCTGTCACAGGTAGTGAAGATCATGGGAAGCGAAGTGACCCTGCAGGTGTTCTCGGGAACCGAGGGCATTCCCACCAATGCCGAAGTGGTTTTCCTGGGGAAAGCACCCTCACTGAGAATGGGCCCCGATTTGGAGGGACGCTTCCTCAATGCCTATGGCGAGCCCATTGACGGCGGACCGGATCTCACCGGAGAAGAAGAGGAAATTGGCGGCCCATCGGTGAACCCGGTACGCCGTGAGCAGCCTTCCCAGATCATTGCAACCGGGATTGCCGGGATCGATCTGAACAATACCCTGGTAACCGGTCAGAAGATCCCGTTTTTTGCCGATCCCGATCAGCCTTTCAACCAGATCATGGCACTGCTTGCCCTTCGGGCGGATGCAGATAAGATCATCCTGGAGGGCATGGGCCTTTCCAACGACGATTACCTGTTCTTCAGGAATACCTTTGAAAATGCAGGATCGCTCGACCGGATCATCGCATTTGTCAATACCACCGAGGATCCTCCGGTTGAACGGCTCATGGTGCCGGACATGGCCCTGACTGCGGCGGAGCACTACGCCGCCAAAAACCAGGAAAAGGTACTGGTATTGCTGACGGATATGACCCTGTATGCCGACGCACTGTCGATCGTATCCAACCGGATGGACCAGATCCCCTCCAAGGACAGCATGCCCGGATCGTTATACAGTGACCTGGCCAAACTGTATGAAAAAGCGGTGCAGTTTCCCGACGGCGGTTCCATCACCATCATTGCCGTAACCACACTCTCGGGAGGAGACATTACCCATGCCATTCCCGACAATACGGGGTACATCACCGAGGGACAGCTCTTCCTGAGAAGGGATACCGATGTGGGCAAGGTGATCATCGATCCCTTCCGTTCCTTATCTCGTCTCAAGCAGCTGGTGATCGGAAAGCAGACCCGGGAGGACCATCCGCAGGTGATGAATACGGCCATACGGTTGTATGCCGATGCAGCCAATGCGCGGACCAAGCAGGAAAACGGGTTTGAGCTCACCGACTACGACGAGCGGGCGCTCAGGTTCTCCTCGGACTACACGAAGGAACTGCTGGCCGTGGATATCAATATCCCGGTGGATGAAATGCTGGATACCGGCTGGAAGCTGCTGGCATCCTATTTCTCCCGCAACGAGGTGGGCATCAAGGAAGAGCTGATCGAGAAATTCTGGCCCAATGGCCACGATACGAAAACGGAAGCGGATGAGCATTAAGTTTCAATACAATAAAACATCCCTTCAACAGCTGGACAAACAGCTGAAAATCAGGGAGCGTGCACTGCCTACCCTCAAGAACAAGGAGTCTGCACTCCGGATGGAGGTGGAGATGGCACGCAAGAAGCTGAATAAGACCGGAGAAATGCTCGAGAAGAAGATCCGCGAACAGGGACAGGATCTGGGTTTATGGAACGAATTTGATGCCGGACTGGTGGAAGTGGAAGAAGTTCATATCGGCTACCGGAAGCTGGCGGGTGTAAGCATCCCGGAGCTAAGGGAGGTGGATTTCAACACCCGCGAATTTAACGTTTTTCTCCGTCCCAAATGGTTCCTGGAAGGCATAGAGCATCTCGAAGAGCTCATGAAACTGAATATTGAGATGGAGGTGGGTCAGCAAAAACTCGGGCTCCTGGAACATGCCAGGAAAAAGACCACCCAGAAAGTGAACCTGTATGAAAAGGTCCAGATACCCGGATACAACGATGCCATCAGGAAGATCAAACGTTTCCTGGAAGACGAAGAGAATCTGACCAAAGCGGCCCAGAAGATCGTGAAATCAAGACAGCATCAAAAAACGGAGACAGCGCTATGATCACACCGATGAAAAAACATACCTTCCTGGTATTCCACCGCGAATGCATGGAATTCCTGGAGCAGTTGGGATCCCTGGGTGTGCTCCATGTGATAGAGCGGGGGGAGGCTGAGCGGGACGATGAGCTGGATGATAAGGAAACCCGGCTGGAAAGGATCCACGATGTGCTGGATCTTCTGCAGACCGCAGAAAAGGAGTTTGACGAAGTTGCCAGGGTGCATCCCAAGGCCCTGGAAGCCGATGACATGGTCAGGGAAGTGGAGCTGGTGGAGGAGAAAATCGATCTGTTGAAACACCAGATCGAGGACATCAGGAAGGAAAAAGAAAAATTCGAACCCTGGGGCGATTACGATCCCGGTGTGATCCGCTCCCTCGAACAATCGGGGTACATACCGTGGCTGGTGAAGTGTCCGGCCAGGCAATACAATCCCGCCAGCGGATTTGGTTTCTTCTTCTAAGCGACGAACTACGACGCGATCGTGTAAAGGACGGATATTCAT
>CBDTYO010000426.1:0-3518 GCA_965364615.1 uncultured Bacteroidia bacterium | reverse complement strand
TGAAACACTATGAAGACTTTCTTCTTTATGTTGATCGGGGGGGTGCTGATGATCTATGTCTACCAGCAGAGGAAAACCTGGTTCCGGATGGGAAAATTTCACAGATCCTGGAAGGATATGGTCCGTTCTTTCAGGCTTGTAAAGGGAAAATCCACCAAGGACAGGTGCTGCTATTGCCGCAGCACCATGGCCGATGGCAAGGCCTATAAAATTGAATTGCTGAAGACCATAGATATCAAGATCCGTTCTTACGGGGCCCTGAACCACGATGCAAGCTATAAGAACAAGACCAAGCGTGTGGTGGTTCCCCGAAGCGCCAGGGCGCAATATTACCACAGGATGGCTTCCCTGATCAAGATTCTGTCCATCCTGATCTGCGCGTTTATATTTCCTGTGGATAGCATACTCTGGAGGCTGATTGCGGGAATATTTGCGGGAGGGTTGCTCGCCTTTGCATTATTGAAGCTGGCAGGGGTAAAATCGAAGGTTAGCTACCTCTTTACCCCGGGGTTGTTGATCAAGGCTTTTTTCTGGCTTATAGCACTCTTTTTGATCAGCACCGTAGGGCCCGGATTTAATATCAGCATTTCGGGCTATGTCTATCTGGTAGTGGCCGGGTTGCTGTTTTTTCTGGACATGGTATTTGATCTGGTTATGGGGATATTCCCCTTTTACCGAAAGCTTTTCAGACCCATTGTACGACAGGGTGCCGTTCTGGATTCACTGTACAAAGATGGTTACCAGAACTATCAGGAACTTCCGGTTTATTCGGTGATTTATCCCCTGTTCAGGTGGATATTTTGATTACCAGAGCAGCAGGCGATCGTGGTTCCTGATCCGGCTCAGATCACAGGGAACACACATTCTTACCGGCTCCAATCCTCCGATTGAAAGCATGAAATTGTTGATCTTCAGGGTATTGATTTCTCCCTGTATATGAATCAGGTAATCGAGGTTTTTCAGCTCCTCCAGGTAATATCCCTTGTCTGTCCGGTTCTTTATGATCCTGAAAGTGATCATGGCCTCCTCCTCTTCGTAGCGGAAATGGGAAAATTCCTGTTCCTCGCCGGACTTTTTATGAAACAATGCAAGGTCGTCCTGCTTTTCAAAGTTCATTCTGAGAGACTGGTTAATCATCCAGCATAGCTTGTAGTCGGGTTCATCTGTGACCACACCGAGCAGGCAATAATCCTCCTCCATGGCCATGTCCAGTTTGTGTTTTTTAATTGCCATGCTCAGACTGTTTGTACGTTTTTCAGTGCTGCCTTGGCAGCCTGTTGTTCCGCTTCCTTTTTGGATTCCCCCCTGCCTGATCCTTTCTCTTTACCGTTCAGAATGATCCTGGAAACAAAGGAAGGCGATTTGCCCCCCGATGGGTGCTCTTCCTTGCTTTCGAAGATGATCTCCACCCTGTACTTCTGGGTCCATTCAATGATCCTGCTTTTATAATCGGGATCCTTTTGTACCAGCTGTAACAGGTCGATGTGTTTATTCAGGATTTTCTTCTCAAAGAATTTCCTGGCAGCCTTGTAGCCCCGGTCCAGGTAGATAGCCCCTATGAGGGCTTCAAGTGCATTTCCGTAAATGTGCTTGGAGGAGGATCTGGGTGTTATGGCGGGATCTATCATGGAGGGGATATTGATCTTGACTGCCAGATAGTCCAGGGTTTTTCGCTTGACAATGCGGGCCCGCAACTTACTCATCAAACCTTCATCACCTTCGGGGAATCGGTCGAACAGGTAATGGGCCACAATGCTATCCAGTACTGCATCGCCCAGGTATTCAAGCCGTTCATTGTTCAAATCCAAGCCGGATGAATTTTTCTGAAGGGCTGATTTAGGCAGGAAGGCTAGTTTGTACAGGGATACATTGCGTGGCAGAAAGCCCAGCATGCGTACCAGATCCATGTAGAACCCACGGTTCTTCAAGGGTTTAATCCTTATATTTCCTGAAAACGGCAGAAGTGTTGTGTCCCCCGAATCCGAAGGTGTTGCTAAGACCTACCTCTACGTCCCTTTTCTGGGCTTTATTGGCGGTCAGATTCAGTTTGGGATCAATGTCCGGATCCAGGGTTTCCAGGTTGATGGTCGGCGGGATGATTCCATCGACGATGGACATGATTACCGCCATGGATTCGACGGCACCGGCTGCGCCCAGCAGGTGACCGGTCATTGATTTGGTGGAGCTGATATTCAATGTATAGGCGTGATCTCCAAATACCTTGAAAATCGCTTTGATCTCTGAAATATCCCCCAGCGGAGTGGAAGTGCCGTGCACGTTGATATAGTCCACCTCTTCCGGCCTGATCTTCGCATCCCTGAGGGCATTGGTCATCACCAACCTGGCTCCTTCTCCTTCGGGATGGGGGGCAGTCAGGTGGTGGGCATCGGCCGAGAGTCCCCCACCTATGATTACAGCATAAATCCGGGCTCCTCGATTCCTGGCGTGTTCCAGTTCTTCGAGGATCATGCCGGCTCCGCCTTCCCCTATCACAAATCCATCCCGATTGGCATCGAAAGGCCGGGAAGCGGCTTTATAATTCTCATTGTTGGTGGAAAGCGCCTGCATGGAATTGAATCCGCCCACCCCTGGTTCATTCACGGAAGCCTCCGATCCCCCGGTGATAAAGAGGTCGGCCATATCCAGCCGAATCAAATTGAAGGCATCAATGATGGCGTTGGTGGAAGAAGCACAGGCCGATACTGTGGCATAATTGGGTCCCCTGTAGCCGTATTTCATGCTCAAGTGACCGGCCGCTATGTCGGAGATCATTTTCGGAATAAAAAACGGGCTGAACCTGGGGGTCCGGTCACCCGCCAGGAAGCCCTCCATTTCTTTGGCGAAGGTATCAATACCTCCGATTCCTGATGCCCAGATCACTCCGGCCCTGTCCTTGTCAATTTCTGCCTGGTCCAATCCTGCATCAAGATAAGCCTCGTGCGCCGCGATCATGGCATATTGGGCATAAGGATCAAGTTTTCGTGCCTCTTTGCGGTCGAAATGATCTTCAGGATTGTAGTTCTTAACCTCGCAGGCAAATTTGGTTTTGAACTTTTCGGTATCGAAACGGGTAATCAGATCGCTGCCACTTTCACCATTTACCATGGCCTTCCAGCTATCCTGCAAGTTATTTCCAAGGGGCGTCAGTGCCCCTAGTCCTGTGACTACGACCCGTCTCATGCCAATATGTATTTGAACGAAATACTAATGCTTATTCGGCGTTATCTTCAATGTACTTGATGGCATCTCCAACTGTGGAAATACTCTCAGCCTGATCGTCGGGGATACCCATGTTGAATTCCTTTTCGAATTCCATGATCAGCTCAACTGTGTCAAGAGAATCAGCTCCAAGATCGTTGGTGAAGCTGGCTTCCGGAGTTACTTCGTTCTCATCAACACCTAATTTGTCTACGATGATGGCTTTAACTCTTGATGAAATGTCCGACATGACTATAAATTTTAATGAATAATATTGGTTATTTTTAACGCTGCAAAGAAATGCAAAATTCGACTATTTT
>CBDTYO010000425.1:0-3522 GCA_965364615.1 uncultured Bacteroidia bacterium | reverse complement strand
CCTGCAGGCCCCTCCGCTGGATACCCTTTTCAGGGATCCTATGCAAACCAAGATTACCATTTTTGCCGTCGAACCCGGGAGCCAGGCTGAACAAAAAGGGCTCCTGCCGGGCGATCAGATCATCAGCCTGGCCGATGAGGTGGACCAGGGCTATGATTACCATATCGGTCATGAAGCCTTGCACACATTCACTTCTGACACTTCCCTGAAGATCCTGAGGGGCGATTCCCTGATCTGCTTCCCCATCGCACCTTCCCTGCAGGGAAACCTGGAGGGGATAGAAAGTGAGTTCGAAAAGGATTTTGCCCATTCCTGCATCTGGTTCCGGGTCACCACAGACAACAGGCTGTCAGACAGCCGCATATACCTCCTTAATGTGCCTGGAATGAAGGGCAAAGATTCCCTGAATGTCTTTTATACCCTGCCCTCGGGTGAAGTCATCGAGAAGAAATCAGGCATCCTGTTCCCCATCCCGGACCGGGATTTTGTTTACAAAGACTGGGATGCTGTACAGGTGCTTCTGAACAAAGGGGATCAACAAACCTTTTATCTGCGGTGGAAAGCCGAATCCAGCGTGGGAGATCCCCACTTCCAGGCCTTCGCCCATGCCACCCTGGCCAGGTTTGACCGCTTTGAGCGGATGGTATTGTTTGGTTTTATTTTTACCATGCTCATCATATCGGCCTTTTTCCTCCTGCTTTTTGCCACCATGCACCTGAGGCAATACCTGTACTTTGCTCTCTATATCGGGAGCCTGGTGATATTCCTGTTCATTGCAGACGGTTACCTGGACGAGTTTTTCTGGAAGGAGAACAATTTCTTTTTGAAATTCCTCGAAAAGTTCCAGCCCTATATCATGTCGTGGATCTCCATCTTCTTCCTGCTTTTCGGCATTGCTTATCTGGAGCTCCGGAAGGCTTTGAAAAACTGGTACACCGGTGTGCTGGTCGTCCTCAGCCTTACAGGGATCAGGATTCTGCTGGTCTTTTTGGAAGTGGTCTTCAATTTCAGCTATCCGGCATTCATCGAAGGGGTTTTTACGGTCGTATGGATCTTTACGGTGGGGATCATTCCCCTGTTCATCCTGATCATGCCTGCCATCATCCGGATCCGCAATGGCTTCTGGCCTGCCTGGTACTTCCTGGTGGCCAACCTGGTTTTGATCCCCCTGATCTATGTTACCCTGTATTACTCCCTGTCTTCCAGTTCGGTGCTCGGCATCTATGAATCCATCCCGGGCAGGATCTTCGTCAGTTCCGGAATGTACATTGCCGCCATCCTGCAGATCCTGATCTTTTCCTTTGGCATTGCCCAAAAAATGAGGGTGGATGGCATCGAACGGAAACAAATCCAGGAACAAATCATCCAGCAGCTGAAAGTCAACGAGAAGCTGAAGGACAAAGTCAACCGGGAACTGGAACAGAAGGTAAAGGAACGGACCCGGCAGATCACCGATAGCATCGATTATGCCCAGCGGATCCAGATGGCCGTGCTTCCCAGCCCGGAGGAACTGGACAAGATCATGCCCGAATACTTTGTATTCTACAGACCCAAGGACATCGTGAGCGGGGATTTTTACTGGATCAAAGAGGTGAACAATGCCCTCATCATTGTGGCCGCGGATTGCACCGGTCATGGGGTGCCGGGAGCTTTCATGAGCATGCTGGGGATCACCTTGCTGGACGAAAACCTGGGAAAAGGCACTTTGGATGCCCCAGGGGAAATCCTTGACAATATGAGGCTGAAAGTCAAAGAGATGCTTGCCCAGAAAGGACGGATAGAAGAGCAAAAGGATGGGATGGACATGGCCCTGGCCATCATTGACCTGGAAAAGAAAGAGCTCCAGTTTGCCGGAGCCAACAATCCCCTCTTCCTGGTCAGGGAAAGTCAGCAAGTGGATGGTGCAGAAACGGATCTGGACGCATCGCTGGTGCGCAATGGCTCCCACCTTTATGAATTGAAGGGCGACAAACAACCCATCGGAGTGCACTGGGAAGAAAGCAAGTTCACCACCCATAGGATTCTCCTGAAGGATCGCGACAGCCTGTATGTATTCACCGACGGTTTCATTGATCAGTTCGGAGGCGAGCAACGGAAGAAATACAAAAAGCGCAGGTACAAAGAACTGCTATTGTCCATCCAGAATGAACCCATGGACAAACAAAAGCAGCTGCTCGAAAATGCCCTTGACAGCTGGCGCAAAGACCACGATCAGATTGATGATGTTTGCATCATAGGACTGCGGTTGGCATAAATACCTAGCTTTTCGCTTTGCTGCTTAAATGCCACAAAGCACAGACCGGACACTGGTAGGCATGTAATTCCCTGACGAAACGGGTTTCCTGGAGGTGCCGGATCATGTCTTCGGCCTCCCCACGCGACTGGTAGATGGTTTTCCTGCAACCGGGATCGATGGGTTTTACTGACTTGGATTTTGAGGATCGATAGGCCACCTGAAAAAATTTCCGTGAAATTAATCAATTTTCAACCCAGAGAAGCTGTTCTCCCCAGCGTTCTTCCAGACTTTCCCTGAAAGACCCATGGGCAATGCCCAGCATAAAGCCTCCTCCCGATCCGTTCAGTTTCAGGTAAAAAACATTGGAGACCTGCCCTTCGATCCAGAGCTCCACCATGCTTTCGGGGATCATCTTGGGGAAGTGTTGCAACTGGAAGTCCGAGATCATCCTCACCAGCATGGCCGGATCAGCCTCCTTTTCTCCCAGCAGGCTTTCGATCAAAAGTTGGTTGAGGGGCAGGTACTCCTCTTCCATGGTACTCCGAAAAGCCTCATCCTTCATCTGGTTCAGGAAAAGAGTCACCAGCGGACCCGTGTCAAACCTTACCCCCGAATTGAGCAGAAAGAAGCGGTAATCCCCCGGGATCTCATTGGGATCGAACTTCACCCGTTCAATGTGGCCCGAGGAATGGAAGCGGAGCGCGCTGCCGGCATGGCAGGTAAGCGCATCCACCCCCGAACTCTTCCCGTGAAAGTAAGATTCAATGGTGGCCAGGTCCTCTTTTTGATGCTGAAGGCTCAGGCCCTGCGAATCCGGAAAGAACAGGTCGTAGATGGCAGCGCTGATGGCCCCCGAACTTCCCAGCCCAAATCCAATGGGGATGTCCAGGTCCATCCAGTATTTTTGCAGGTTCCCGGAAAAGAGCTGCAGATCGGGCGGAGCATGAAAGGCCCTTTCCGGAAGTCCTTGAATATACCCGAAAAGCTGCTCCAGGTGGGTAAGGGACTGCCGGGCTTCCTCTTCCTTCCCGGCGGGGATGTCCTCCACGGATCTGACCCTGGCATGGAAAGCGCGGAATGGCATGGTGAGGGCACTTCCTCCGACCACCACCCCATATTCGCCCACCAGCATCAGTTTGGCAGGGTATTTTCCCTTGTGTCTCATAGGTGTATTTTTTGCGGCCCCTCGCCCATCCGGTCACTGATGAACCTGCCGTTCTCGCAATGCCTGAGCAATTCGGAGCTGATAAAGGCTTCCACACGGGGAGCATCCTCCCCGGCATACC
>CBDTYO010000424.1:0-3523 GCA_965364615.1 uncultured Bacteroidia bacterium | reverse complement strand
AGGGCAGGATGCAGATAGCGGCAGGAATCGCGGGTAAAATCCAGCTGCTTGAGTCCGGAGCTATAGCCGCTGTCGATCCTTATCTCAAAGATCTTTTCCAGGCTTAATTCCCCGGGCATCCTCAGGTAGCTGCTGAAATAGCAGGTATCCTGATCCCGGGTAAAAGTAATGCCTGAGGGAGGATAGGGCGTAAGATCGCTGGGAAAAAGCACTTTTCTTTCGGATATATCCGGACGATCCAGGGGTACCCATCCCATTCCCTTATGTATTGTGCTGAGGAATATGATGCCATCCCCGAAAAATGATGCCTCAAAGAAAGGAGCCGCCAGGCGAAGTTGCAGGGTATCTTTCAGCAGCAAATCTTCATATGTTATTGAATCTTGCGTTGCAGCCGGCAACAAGGTAGAACCAGGGAAGAAGAGCGATGCAAAATAGAGCAGGTATGATGTTAATGCACCCATATGAACAAAAAGATCGATGGCCATCGAAACTGGACCATGCCGGATCCAGGATTCATCGAAGCCAAAATCCGAGCATAATCAATGGTTAAGCAAAGATAGCTGATTTTATAAATATCGATCAATTAATCAGTTAAGCAAATATATTTTTTATTATTTCCTCTTTTTGCTAAATTGTGGGGCAATTTTAACCTAAAAAGTGTATCAACTTAAAAATATATAACCATGAAACAGGCACCTTTTCATTATACAAGGCTTATTGTTATCGGACTTTTTGTTGCATCCGTTTCCCTGTTTTCGGGATGTAAAAACGCTTCCCGGGAAGCCAGTTCAGAATCAGAAGAAGCCGCTCCTCCCAGATCGGAATCTGAAGGGGAAGTGATCAGGGAGTTGTCCGGTTACCCCATCCCCACATCATATGAACTTACCAACAAAATTTATGAGGCAGGTGTCACATACAATTTGCATATATCCAACGGACCCGAAAAGGCCGGAGATTATATTACACAGCGCGACAAGGTATTGAATCTGGGCGTATATGCCGCCGATCTGTGCTATGCCACCACCTATATGATGAAGCAGGCTACCCTGAACTATCTGGAGGCTTCAAAAACCCTGATTGACGATTTGGGAATCGCCACCACCTTCAATATCGACTATGCAGAACGAATTGAAAGCAACATTGATAATCGCGATTCTCTGATTGCCATTGTTACCGAGTCCTTTGACGATACCTGGACCTACATGCAGGAGAACAGGCAGGACGTCATGGCGCGCCTGGTGGTCTGTGGCAGTTGGATTGAGGGATTTTACCTGACCACCAAGGTGGCAATGGATGCCGATAATCCTGACATTTTCATGGAGGCTTTGGCCAAGCAGAAAAGCTCACTCAATGAGCTGCTGGAACTGCTCGAGACCGTGAAGGATGCAGACGAAGTCAATGATATCTATGTCGCCCTGGCCGGTATGCAGGAAGTATTCGAAGGAGTGGGTGAATCCCTGACGGAGGAACAGTATCAGGTGCTTGCTGAAAAAATTGACGTCCTTCGGTCCAGCATCGTTTAGTCCCTGCACCCTTCAGCCTGGTAATGGCTGACTCAACATAATGAAAGAAGCAGTACTAAATGCTTTATTGCAATTGTTTGCAATAATAGCAAATGTATCGGAGGATGGTGTTTCTTTCAAAGCCAGGTCAATTGTCAAGACCTTTCTCAGGCAGCATTTGAAAACCAACCTGATTAACAGGTATTTGGTGGTTTTTGACAATTACCTGGAGGTACATCATCCCCATCTTTTCGGGGGAGAGATTTCTCACCACAGGCAGACCCTTTCCGATTCGGAAAAACTTAAGGTCATTACAGAAGAGATCAACAGGAGCCTGATGCAGCGGGAGAAATTCATCGTTTTTCTAAGGCTGGTGGAGTTCATCAATGAAGACGAGGTGATGACCGCCAAGGAGCTATCTTTCATCAGGACAGTGGCCGATGCATTTAATATCTCCCGGTCAGAACATGATAACACCAAAAACTTTGTGCTGGATGCCCTTGATCGGATCGACAAGGATCGGATATTGGTCATTGACAGGCAAAAGAATCCCGCGGTCAAGGGGATCAGGCATATCAGAGAGAAGGAGTTGGACGGGAGGATTACCATTCTGCACCATGCAAGCACGGATACCCTGGTCTTCCGGTATCTGGGGAACATGAACCTCTTCCTGAATGGTCAACCCATCATTCCGGAGAGAATCGAATTAATGGAACAAGGATCACTGGTCACGGGTACACATATCAGCCCGGTATATTACAGCGATATTTCCAGAAAATTTCATACCACAGCGGAGATTCCCAAAATCTCGTTTGTGGCCAGGGACATCCAGTACCAATTCAAGAACAGCAACAAGGGGATCAAGAAATTCAGCTTCAGCAAGGAGTCGGGTAACCTGATCGGGATCATGGGCCAAAGTGGCGTTGGTAAATCCACCCTGCTCAATATATTGTCCGGAAAATTGATGCCCCAATCGGGTCAGATCTGTATCAATGGTTATGACATCCACCAGGATCATGCTCAGATTGAGGGACTGATCGGATTTGTTCCCCAGGATGACCTGTTGCTGGAAGATCTCACCGTTTTCAGGAACCTGTACCTGAACGCCAAATTATGTTTAAGCAACTTGTCCGAAACCGAGTTGATGAGAAGGGTGAACCAGGTGCTCTCTGACCTGGACCTGGAAGATATTACGCACCTGAAGGTCGGGAATCCCCTGAAAAAATACATCAGTGGCGGACAACGCAAAAGACTCAATATTGCCCTCGAACTCATCAGGGAGCCTGCGGTCCTGTTTGTGGATGAGCCCACCTCGGGACTTTCTTCCATGGGGTCGGAGAAGGTGATGCTCCTGTTGAAGGAACAGGCCTTGAAGGGCAGGCTGGTGATTGTCAATATTCACCAGCCCTATTCAGATATTTACAAGCTGTTCGACAGGTTCCTGATCCTGGACAGAGAAGGACATGTCATCTACAAGGGAAATCCCATTGATGCCATCACGTATTTCAAGGAGCTTAGCAACTATGTGAATGCGGATGTGGGGCACTGTGTTTCCTGCGGCAATGTGATGCCCGAACAAATATTAAAAATGGTCGAGGCCCGGCAGGTCGATGAATATGGAAAATTGACCAGTGAGCGGAAAGTGGCCCCTGAAGAGTGGTACGACATATACCTGGAGCGGATCGAATCGAAGCAGAAGATCAGGACCAAAAAAAAGCCTCTGCCCAAGCTGGATTTTAAGATCCCCGGATTTTTCAAACAGTTCTGGATTTTTACCCAGCGCGATGTGCTTTCCAAGTTGCTCGCTGCCTGGTCGAGCGTAGGAAGCGAAGCCCGTCTTTCCGCAAACCGAATGGGCTTGGTGAAACAGCCTCGTATCGGGTGTTTTGCAGCAGATGCTGAACGCAACCAAAGCGTTCCGGTTGCCCAGCAACCAAAAAACTAGAGAAGAACCAAAGCCAGCCACAGCATGATTTTTTAGTAAACAACGTATGTAACCACAAAGCAAAACTTTTCAATGT
>CBDTYO010000423.1:0-3523 GCA_965364615.1 uncultured Bacteroidia bacterium | reverse complement strand
CCGTTGCGGCCAACCTGAGAGACGGCTTCCCCCATCCCTATACCACTGAAGATGCACATACATGGCTGGAAATGGTGGGAAACAATTCGGAAGATGTGATCCTGGCCATTGAAGTTCGGGGTGAGGCGGCAGGGGGGATCGGCCTGCATGGAATGAAAGATGTGTACCGCTACAACTGCGAAATCGGTTACTGGTTATCAGAAGCGCACTGGGGCAAGGGGATCATGACCCGGGCGGTGGGAGCCATGGTGAGGTACGCTTTTGAAGAGACCTCCTGGCTTAGGTTGTTTGCCTGCATCTTCGAAAACAATCCTGCTTCCATGCGGGTGCTGGAAAAGAACGGATTTCATTTGGAAGCCATTCACCGCAAAGCGGTCATGAAAGGGGGCAAGCTCATGGACGAACATCTGTATGCGCTGTTGAGGGATCAATGGTCATCCTGATCGTTGGCAGCCTGATCCTCTTCCGGCAACTCTTCCTCTTGCTCTTCCTCATCCAGGATGGATTTCTCTGGTTCCGGCCCCTGATCGCGGTAGACCAGGGCCAGGATCACCCCTGAAACCGCCCCTGTGATGTGGGCCTCGAAAGACACCTCAAAATCGAAAGGCAGCAGCCCCCATACCATGCTTCCATACCAGAATACCACCAGAAGGGAGATGGCCGTAAGGCTCGTGACACGCCTGATCAAACCACTCAGGAACAGAAAGGCTGCCAGACCGTATATGAGTCCCGATGCACCAATGTGGTAGGCCTGCCTGCCCACGCACCAGAGCAGGATCCCTCCGATGATATAGATCAGGATCCAGATCTTGTAGGCAATGTCGCGATAAAAGTAAAGGAGGGCCACGCTCAGCAGCAGCACAGGCATGGAATTGTCTATCAGGTGCTTCCAGTTGCCATGTATGAGGGGAGAAAAGAGTATGCCTTGCAACCCGGACCATGTTCTGGGGTAGACCCCTCCGCGTGCCAAAGAGAGATCCATGCTGGTTTCAAAGAACTTTACTGCCCAGAGCAGAAACAGGAAAAATCCGGGAAAAACGAGGCTGTATATGAACCTTTTCTTCTCTTCCGACATGAAACAAAGTTATGTTTTTTCCGATTGTGCTATCTTTAAATCACCAAATCCTGCATCATGACTGAAATTCTTCTGGGCATCCTGATTCTCCTGGCACTTGTCAACCTGATAGTGGTGTTCAGGAAACGGGAAGCGGTGGATATCAAACCACAGATGAAAGAGGTGGAAACCTCCATCCTTCGCTTTGAAACCACCCTGGAACGAAATGAAAAAAGCCAGAAGGACGAGTTCGAAAGGAACCGCAGGGAGACCCAGGAGACGGCGCTGGCCAACCGGCAGGAACTCACCAGGTCGCTGGCGGCTTTTGAGGAGAAGTTTAGCCTCAGCATCAAATCCATGCAGGATACCATCGAAAAGCACTTAAAGAGCATACAGGAGGACAACAGCAAGCAGCTCAATGAGATGCGGAAGACGGTGGATGAAAAACTGCAATCGACCCTGGAAAAAAGACTGGGAGAATCTTTCAAACAGGTCAGTGAAAGGCTCGAACAGGTGCATAAGGGACTGGGGGAAATGCAGAACCTGGCCACCGGGGTGGGGGACCTGAAGAAGGTGCTCTCCAATGTAAAGACCCGGGGGGTACTGGGCGAATACCAGCTGGGCAATATTCTGGAGCAGATCCTGACCCCTGACCAGTACAGCAGGAATGTGGCCACCAGGAAGGGAAGCCAGGCCCATGTGGAATATGCCATCAAATTGCCGGGCAAAAGCACCGATGAGGAGGTATGGATGCCGGTGGATTCCAAGTTTCCCATAGAATCCTATGAAGCCCTGCTTATGGCCTATGAGAACGGGATCCCGGAACAAATCGATGTGGCGCAAAAGGTACTGATCAAGTCGGTGGAAGGATTCGCCAAGGACATCAGTGAAAAGTACCTGGACCCGCCCCACACCACCGATTTTGGAATCATGTTCCTGCCGGTGGAAAGCCTCTATGCGGAAGTGCTGAGACATCCGGGACTTTTTGAGACCCTTCAGCGCACTTACCGTATTACCGTCACAGGTCCCACGACACTGTCAGCTTTGCTGAACAGCCTGCAAATGGGATTCCGGACCCTGGCCGTTCAGAAGAGGAGCAGCGAGGTATGGAAGGTACTGGGTGCCGTGAAAGCTGAATTCCAAAACTTCTCGGTGTACCTGAGGAAGGTCAGGAAACAACTGGATACGGCCACAGGGACCCTGGACAAACTTCAGACCACCCGGACCAACCAGATCACGCGCAAACTCCGGGATGTGGAAACCCTGGATGCCATAGAATCAAAGGATGTGTTGTCCCTATCCTCCGAAACTGAAGAAATCCCTTCCGATTCAGAAGAAGAACCACCCGAATACGAATAAATTGTTAATTTCCTTCCCATTTGGCCTTGTGAATTGAATTTATCTCTATATTTGGGCAATGTTTTAAAGCTATGTTTAACAACATTCTGCATATTCTCGTGGTGGTGGTACTGGTGCTTATTCCAGGAACGGCCTGAGAGTGGTATTACGCAGATCGAAACATACCAAGCCATTCTCAGGATAGAGGATGGCTTTTTTAGTTGACAAGAAAAAGCAGGTAGAATGAAAATACAATACCGAAGCCATACCAGTACCATGGGCCGCAGAATGGCCGGAGCCAGGAGCCTTTGGCGCGCCAATGGAATGAAAGAGAGCCAATTTGGGAAACCGGTTTTCGGCATTGCCAATTCATTTACCCAGTTTGTGCCCGGACACGCCCACCTGCATCACATCGGACAGGAGGTGAAACAGATCTTTGAAGAAGCAGGCTATTTTGCCGCAGAATTCAATACCATTGCCATTGATGACGGCATTGCCATGGGGCACGATGGCATGCTCTATTCGCTGCCTTCCCGGGACCTGATCGCGGACAGCATTGAATACATGGCCAATGCCCATAAGGTAGACGCATTGTTCTGCATTTCCAATTGTGACAAGATCACGCCTGGCATGCTGATGGCAGCCATGCGCCTGAACATCCCGGTCATCTTTGTTTCGGGTGGCCCCATGGAAGCTGGAAGAGATGGGGACAAGGCCTACGACCTGGTAGACTCCATGGTGATGGCAGCCGATCCTGCCGTCAGTGATGAACAAATGGCCCACATTGAGAAACTGGCCTGTCCCACCTGTGGTTCCTGCTCGGGCATGTTTACCGCCAATTCCATGAATTGTCTGAATGAGGCCATTGGCCTGGCTTTGCCAGGCAATGGAACGGTAGTGGCCACGCATGTGGAACGCAAGAAACTGTTTATTAAAGCCGCTCACCAGCTGATTGAAAATACCAGGTCCTATTACGAAGAAGGCAATGCGAATGTGTTGCCCAGGAATATTGGGACCTTTGAAGCTTTTGAAAATGCCATGACCCTGGATATCGCCATGGGAGGGTCCACCAATACAGTCTTGCACCTCCTGGCCATTGCGGACGACGCAGAAGTGGATTTTACCATGAAA
>CBDTYO010000422.1:0-3531 GCA_965364615.1 uncultured Bacteroidia bacterium | reverse complement strand
GCCCTTACCTGCGTCGCTTGTAAAACGGATCGTCAAAGCGCGTATGAAGGAATTGGGGGTATAAACAATCATGAAGCTGTGATAAAATCGTATTTTAAATCTATACATCAATCCCGATACCTCAATAGATGAAAGTCACTGTGAACCACATTCCGCTTGATCTGCACAGCGGAGCCAGAGTAAAAGATGCCATTCTGAAGTATTATACGGAACTGGGCATTCACAGCCCCAACCCCTTCCCCAAGGTTGAAGATCGTTACGGGAACAAGGTCGCCTCTGACGGGGAACTGACCGATGGCAATATCCTTTTTATAAGGACACATCGCAAAATGACATCTTCCATTCCGAAACTTGTGCTTGCGGCACTTGTCATCGTATCTCTTTTCGGCTGCAGCGTTGGGGAAAAGGACAATATAAGCGGGAAAGGTCAAAAACAAGCCATCCTTTTTGCAGTAAACGATATGCATGCTGAAATTGATAATTTTCCAAAGTTTGCGTACATCGTCGATAGTTTACAGAGCATTTATCCCGGTATGCTTCTTGTTTCTGCGGGAGACAATCAAACGGGAAATCCGGTGAACGACCAGTATCCCCAAAAGGGATTGCCCATGATTGAACTGATGAATGCTGTTGGCTTTGATCTGAGTGCAGTTGGGAACCATGAATTCGATACAAATCCCCAAGGATTCAGTGATCTGACTCACAAAGCGGACTTTGATTTTATATGCGCCAACATCTCAGCCCACGATTCCCTCCATCTAAAGGTGAACCCCTTTAAAATCATTACCCTGCCCAACGGACTGAAACTGGCATTTCTCGGACTTTTGCAGATCAATCAGAACGGCATTCCCGATACACATCCTGAGAATGTAAAAGGTTTTGACTTCATCTCTCCGTTTGAAACTGCAGCCGAATATCTCTACCTGAAAGATCAAAGTGATATTTTCATTGCACTGACTCACCTTGGTTTTGAAAACGACGTTCAGCTGGCTGAAAATTTGGCGCCTGGAATAGACCTGATTATCGGAGGGCATTCACATACGAAGGTCGAAAAAGAACAACTTCACAATGGGATTCTGATTACACAGGCCCAAAGGAAACTGAGGTACGGAACCCTCATCAAACTGACCATTGGTAAGCAGGGAATGATACAAAGCAACATGGAGCTCATCGATATCGAAAACTCGAGGAATGAAAAGACTTCCATTCGTGCCATGGTCGATGAATACAATGACAATCCATCATTGAATGAAGTGATTGCTACAGCGCTTGATGATTTATCATCGAAAGACGAGCTGGGATACCTCATGGCTGATGCACAACGCGATGTTGCCGAAGCCGACATTGCATTGGTAAATCCGGGGGGTGTTCGCCTCCATTTTCTGGCGAAAGGTCCGGTTACCCTTATGCATGTGTATCAGCTCGATCCATTTGGAAATGAATTGATCGTGACCAGACTTACCGGTCATGAAATCCATGATTTGATGCTTGCAGCCCATCCGGTTGATGACAAGCTTCCCCTATATCCATCGGGGATTAAAACAAATCTGAAACTGGACGCGAATGGCAATCTTCAAGAGGTTGTTCTGTTGACCGAACGGGATACCCCCCTCGACATGGATCAAACGTATACGGTGGCCATGAATAACTATATGACACAGGTCTATAATTATAAACACAGCGATCCGGGTCAATCCCTCTATATTGAGACCGCTGATGCAATCATCACCTACCTGAAAAAAGATCAAAAGGTAAGAAGTTACCGGGGCGAAAACAGGATTCAAATTGAATAGCACTTTGCAGGATGGCAAAAACAGCGCCAGCCCGATGTCGAATTCATGGGCTTGCACAGGAGGGAAGTGGCATTCGCAAGGAGCACTGGATGGTTCCATTGGTGAGTCGGGAAATAGTTGGTGTAATCTTTGAAAACAAATTTCGAATATGAAGAAAATCCTATCCCTTAGCAGTGAAATTGAAGCTTTCAGAATCCAGGAAATTCTTAAAAGCAACGAGATCCCACACCTGGTGAGAAGCTTCCATGATTCAGCCTACGATGGTATATTCCAGAACCAATATGGATGGGGAGTGCTGGAGGCAGATGAATCAGATGAAGCCAGAATCCTGAACCTCTTAAAGGATTTATAGAGGTTTAAACTCTCAGAACAAAACACTGCGGCCGAAAGCTTAGGCATGTTACGTCCTTGGCAGCAAACGCAGCCCCCGCGCCACGACATGGCAGCTTGGTTGTTTGGTTCTATTGACTTCTCAAATTGAATTTTGTCGGCCAAATACAGGTTTTGAGACGGATATGACCTTGCACGTTTGGCTCTGTATGGCGAATTTTGAAGCCATAAACCAAATAAGAAATCCACATGCAAAATTTAGAAGTACTGTTGCTCATAGCTTCGTCTGCTTATATCGGATTTTTCCGACCCATAAACAAGAATCTCAATAAGCTTTATGTGATAGGATTGCTGGTCCTTGTCCTGGCCATCCATCTGGGTTTTAATGGTCCCCGATGGCAAATGATCCCTGCCTATATTCTCTGGTTCATAGCTTTTATTACTGCCATGATGCAATCCCAACGAAAGCCTGCGATCATCCGCCGGGTTTTGAAAATTACAGGGCTGCTTGTTTTGCTGGCCCTCTCCATTGCCCTTCCGTCCGCATTGCCGGTATTTGATCTGCCTCAAGCCACAGGCCCTTATACTGTTGGTACCATGGATATACATCTTGAACTGGATAGAGAAGAAGTAATTACCGCAGACAAGACAGATTCAAGAAGCTTAATGATAAAAGCATGGTATCCATCTGAAGAGAATGGGGTAGAAATGGATCCCTATGCGGATCCGGCAGGGAGAAATGGCTTTGCTCAAAAATACGGGCTTGCTCCATCCATGCTAAACTATTTGAATAAAGTTGAAACAAACATTTTCAGGAACATTCAAATGGCCGATGGAAATTTCCCTGTCCTCATCTTTTCGCACGGATACAATTCAAAGGCCAATGGATATTATGCCTTATTGACAGAACTGGCAAGTCATGGATATGTTGTATTTGCCATCAACCATACCTACGAAAGTACCGGATCTACCTTCCCCGATGGCACGCTGAAATATTTTGATTATGCATACGCAAGCCAGATTGAATCTGGCACATGGGAAAACATGGAGCCCGTCATCGAAGCCTTTCAGAGCGGTCTGTCATTTGAAGACCGGCACCCGATCGTACGAAAAGGACTGACCACGTATTTTGTCAGGGATATGGTTGAGCGCTGGACACAGGACATCGTGGATGTAGTAAACGAATTGGATGCCTGGAACAGTGCCGGGTTTTTTGAAGGAAAGCTGGATCTGTCCCATGTGGGCGCTTTTGGGCATTCCTATGGCGGGGCGACCGCGGCCTTTCTGGAGGTGACAGCGATCATCACGCTGAGCTGGGCTATGCTGTGGGATGATCTGGAGTCAGGCGAACTGGCGGTGGAAGCGCTCGAGAAGGGCGGGCTGCCTCGGTTGCCGAAGACGATCGATT
>CBDTYO010000421.1:0-3543 GCA_965364615.1 uncultured Bacteroidia bacterium | reverse complement strand
GGTGCAGTAGTAGCCGGCTTCCTTCAGCAGGGCTTTGGCTTCCTCTATCCGGTGTGTGGCGATCATTTCAAAAAAGGATTGACCCAACTTTTCGTTGATGACCTGAGAAAGATGGTGCACAGGGATTCCCAGCTTTTTTGCTATAAAAGGCTGGGATACGAGCGGGTTCTTGAAGTCCTTTTCCTCCTCCATACATTTCTTCAGCTGTGTCAGAATCTTGATTTTATCCTCTTCCTGCAATGCCGATTTTTCATATTTTCTTTTGGGATGCAATGCATCGGACTTACCATCCTGGAAAAACTCAGAAGCTCGGATCACATTGAAGCTGGTCGCGTAAATGACAACAGCAATGAGGGATCCAATCAGGTAATCCCCTATATCGGCCTCAAAAGTGAATTTCACGATTACAAAGGTTGCCAGGATCAGAAACATCAGAAATACAAAATTCCGCAACCAGCTGACCGGCTTTACACCCGATGATATGAATGGCTTCCCCAGTGTTTTAAAAGTTTTCCTGATGAAGATCAGGCTGGCCACCAGGTAGGCTGTGAGCTGCAACATGACCAGTTCATTGACATAGGTACGCAACCCCAGGGGATCTTCTCCATAGGGAATATCCGGAAGCTGGATTTCCCATTCGGGATTATGGTAATCCAGGTAATGAAACTGCTTGAGCTCAATGGGCTGAATGAAATAGAAAATGCTGTAAAGGAACCAGAAAATCAGCGGAATCAGGTGGATCCATGCCCGCTTGGGAGCTTCACGATTGATGGAAGAAAAGATATAAAAGTACATCAGCGGGGGAACGGCAAAACTAAGCGGTTCCGAGAAGTTGTCGAACCTCAGCATGTCGTACATGTACCCCGTATGGTTTAAAAAGATCTCCAGGATGTTCAGTGAAAGTGACAGCATCACAAAACCCAGGAACAGACTGGAAGAATTTCGCCGGATCTTTCTGTTCAGGAAAAAGAAAGAGAGAAACAAGCCCTGAATGACTCCCAGAAGAATTATTACAGCGAACAAATCCAGTGATTTCGGCAGTTCCGGCATAGTCCTAAAGTGGATGGCTTTTACAAATTATGAATTTACGGGCAGCCTGCAAAATGGCCGAAGATCCTGTTGAACCCTTCCCGAAGCCTGAAATTAATTAGAGCCCCCCTCTTTTGGATTTAGGCAGGCTGTCCACCACCAGGGCATAGGAATGGTCGATCTGCTTGTTAAAATGCCAGGCCCCTGTCACCTCGGGATGCCGCTCCCGCAATTCAATGGCCAGGTCCGGATCGCATTTCAGGGTAATTCCCCGGCCATCTTCTGAGAGGTCCAGCACGGCAAACATTTTCCCGGCCACTTTAAAAACCAATGCGGTGTCATTGAATGGCAGGCTTTCAGTGACGGCAGGTTTGGCCAGGCAGTAGTCGCGGATCTCTTCGATGTTCATCCTTTCAAATTTCCACAAAGTACAAAAATAGGATCATTCTTTAAAAATGTTGAAATTACAGTCATCTAATTGACTTTGTGGATATTGGCCATCAGCGTATTTACAAAAAATTGTCCTTCCCTATGCGATTGGTCGATCGGTAACGGGGTTTTTTTGGTTTGAATCAAGAGTGACCTAAATCCTGAAACATGAAAGACTTATTCTTCGCTTTGTTACTTTTCACAGCATTTTTTCTAACTGCAAGTTGCAAAAATGAAATGGTTGTTGACCCCCTCCAACAGACTCAAGCTTGTTCACACTTTCAGATGGCCGGGCACTAAGTTACACGACTAACGGCATCGAAACAGGTGCACCGGTTTTCTACTTCCATGGATTTCCCGGATCACACATGGATGTGCATCTATTTAACGGCCCCACGCTTGCTGAACAAACCAATCTCAGATTGATTGCCGTGGACAGGGCTATCCTTGAGGATCCTGAAATACTCCTTGCGATGACGACGACCATACGCGAAGGATTCAGGTCAGGCTATGCCGGTGGATTAGAAGATGCTCGCATCTACAAATCCCCCTGAGAAATTGACCTGACCCATATCTCTGTTCCTGTTATGGTCTGGCACGGGGACTTTGATGAGAATGTAAGGATAGAGACTGCCGAGTATGTGATCCAGCATCTTCCTCAATGCACCTCAATGATAAAATCAGGAGAAGGGCATCTTTCCCTTATTTCAAAATACAACAGGGAAATACTTGCCTCCCTGAAATAGTAGCTTTTTAATATTTGTAGCTTTCCTGAAACTGAAGGGGTTTCCCGTCCGGGCCAGTTTCCAGACCAGGATGCCTTCAGTGAAAGGACCCTTAGGGACTTCAGAGGATGGCAGCGAGCCGTCGCCAACATTATTCGGACTGGTATTGTATGAATAAAAACTCGAAAATTGGATACTGAAGGACTATTCAATAAATTGTATGATTAATGTCCTTCAAATGGAAGTAATATTTCTGCTTGGCGCAGTACAGGCCTTATTTCTTGCCGTCCTCGTATTTAACAAGAAAAAGAAATCCGCCGGTGACTTTGTACTGGGAGCCTGGCTTGCATTCATGGGAATACACCTGCTTCACCATTATCTCTACAGCACGGGTTTCATGTTCAGGCATCCCCATTTGCTGGGTACAGGAATTGCTTTTTCATTGCTTGAAGGCCCGTTCATGTTCATCTATGTGCTGGTCATGATCAGCAAAACAGGCAAATTTCGATGGGTATACCTACTGCACGGCCTACCTTTCATGCTATTCAGTATCTATTTCACATTTGAGTTTTACGTGCTCAGTGCGGATGAGAAACTTTCATATTTCGAACAGATGTATACGAAAATGCCACGTGATCTCTATATCATCAGTCTTCCAATGATTTTTTTCGGACCCATATACCTGGTCTGGTCACTGGTAAAATTGAAAAGGCATTCCAGAAATATTTCGGAACAGTTCTCTTACCATGAACAGATCAATCTTCGGTGGTTGCGCAATGTCCTGATCTTCGTAGGCTTTGTCTGGTTCACGGTGATTATTGCCAATATTTTTGTGAAGTTTCCTTTTCTGAGTGTGGATATGCATGAACATGTCCAGTACCTGGCGCTCACCCTGGCAGTCTTTTTTATTGGATTCTATGGCATAAGGCAGCAGGCCATCTATCGGCAGGAGCAGGAAATACATTCAACAAAAGTCCGTCGGCCTGATAAAACGGTAAAAAAAGAGGAAAACAGATATAAACATTCCGGGCTAAAGAAAGATGATGCCGAAAAGCATGCTGCCAAACTGAGATCCTATTTCACGAGGGAGCAGCCTTATCTGGAAGGCAAACTCCGCCTCAATGATGTGGCTGCTCACCTGGATATCACAACCAACCACCTTTCACAAGTAATTAATGAAGAGATCGGAATGTCCTTCTTTGATTTCGTTAACCGGTACAGAGTGGAAGAATTCAAATCCCGGCTGGCAGACAACCAGGATCAGTTTACTCTGCTGGGCATTGCTTACGATTGTGGCTTCAATTCAAAGTCCAGTTTCAACAGCATTTTCAAGAAATATACGGGAATTACTCCCTCTCAA
>CBDTYO010000420.1:0-3544 GCA_965364615.1 uncultured Bacteroidia bacterium | reverse complement strand
TGTGTCTGTTGCCGAATAAAGACACGCACTACGCCACGATTTTCACCGGGGCCACCAAACAAGTCAGCCCCAGGAGCTCCGATCGCTGCTATCGTTCCATCTGAATTCACGGCTACAGAAGTACCAAATCTACTTTCAGTCTGAGCAAAATTCAATTCATCAAGCAGAGTCCATAGACTTCGGTGGTGGTCCAGTTGCAGGTCTATCATCTGCTTCTGAAGATCTTCATCGTGGATCCGGATGGAACCCCCGCCAATCTCCACCCCGTTGATCACCAGATCGTAGGCCTTGGCGCGCAATTTCCCGGGATCGGTCCGGAACAGCTCCAGGTCTTCTTCGTAAGGACTGGTGAAAGGATGGTGCATGGCGTGGTATCGTTGGGTCTCTTCATCCCATTCCAGCAAGGGAAAATCCACTACCCAGAGGGGCTTGAACACATCCGGATCGCGAAGCTCAAGGCGCTTGCCCATTTCCAGCCTCAGTTCACTCAACGCTTTCAGTGTGAGTTCTCGTTCACCTGCCAGCACCAGTATCAGGTCCCCGGGCCTGGCCCCGAACAATTCCGCCCACTGCTTCAGGGCTGCTTCATCATAGAATTTATCGACAGATGATTTCAGGGTACCATCTTCGTTGTATCTTACATAGACCAGTCCCTTCATTCCAATCTGCGGACGCTTCACCCAATCGGTCAGTTCATCCAGCTGCTTGCGGCTGTAGCCTGCACAACCCTCAGCACAGATTCCTCCCACATATTCCACCGAATCAAATACCTGAAAGCCCTTCCCTTTGACCAGGTCAGAAAGTTCGCTGAGCTCCATGCCAAACCGGAGATCGGGTTTATCGCTTCCAAACCGTCGCATGGCCTCCATATAGGGCATTTTGGGGAATTTTCCTTCAATTTCCACACCCTTGATGGTGCGGAACAGGTGCCTGGCCAGGCCTTCAAAGGCATCCAGTACATCGTCGCGTTCCACGAAAGACATTTCACAATCGATCTGGGTGAATTCCGGCTGGCGATCGGCCCGCAGGTCCTCGTCGCGGAAACACTTGACAATCTGGAAATATTTATCCAAGCCTGCCACCATCAATAGCTGCTTAAAAGTCTGGGGAGATTGGGGCAAGGCATAGAATTCTCCCGCATTCATCCGGGAGGGCACCACAAAATCCCTGGCCCCCTCCGGAGTCGATTTGATCAATACCGGGGTTTCCACCTCCAGGAATCCCTCCTCACTCAGATACTTCCTGACCTCAATGGCCATCCGGGACCTCAGTTCCAGGTTCTCACGAACCCCCTTTCTCCGCAGATCGAGATAGCGGTATTTCATGCGAAGGTCATCCCCTCCGTCTGTATTCTCCTCAATGGTAAAAGGAGGAGTGATGGAGCTGTTCAGCACCTCCAGTTTATTCACCAGGATCTCTATTTCGCCGGTGGGCATCTGGGGATTTTTGTTGCTTCTTTCAGCCACCTTGCCGCTGGCCCTGATGACAAACTCCCTTCCCAGTTTGCGCGCCTCTAAACACAATGCGGCATTTGTCTCCATGTTAAACACCAGCTGGGTAATGCCATAGCGGTCGCGAAGATCCACAAAGGTCATCCCCCCAAGGTCCCTGGATTTCTGCACCCAGCCCGAAAGGATCACGTCCTCCCCCACATGTTTCATATTTAACTGTCCGCAATGATGTGTCCTGTACATAATGCTCCTAATTTTTGTAACTTCGTGAGGTGCAAATTTAGCAACTTTTACAGAGGAATTGTAAAGAAAGATCCTGCATCATGGCATACCCGGTATTCTCGGATGAATATTTTATGAATGAGGCACTTAAGGAAGCTCAGAAGGCCATGGACCTGGAGGAGGTACCCGTGGGGGCCGTGGTCGTGCATCAGAACAGGATCATTGCCAGGGCGCACAACATGACCCAGCTGCTCAGCGATGTGACTGCCCATGCAGAGATGGTAGCCATTACTTCCGCTTCCAATTACCTGGGTGCCAAATACCTGATCGACTGCACCCTGTTTGTGACCCTTGAACCCTGTATCATGTGTGCCTCTGCCCTGAAATGGGCGCAGCTGGAAAGGCTGGTATTCGGGGCTTCCGATCCCAAGGAAGGATTTTCCCGCCTGAAAGATCCGATCCTGCACAAAAAAACAGGGGTGGTGCCCGGGATCCTGGAGGAACAGGCTTCGCGCCTGATCAAGCAGTTTTTCCTCCTTCGGCGGGACCAGAAAAACTAGCCGATCTCAAACCCGGCCTTTTCCAGGTCTTGCCAGAAGTCCGGATAGGACTTACTGACCACTCCCGGATCAGCGATGACCACTTTTCCCACGGCAAGGGCCAGCGGAGCAAAGGCCATGGCCATCCGGTGGTCGTGATAGGTGGCAATGACCGGGGCTTGCTCAGGCTCACACCGGGAGCCATCCCAGGCCATCCATTCCCCGGCCGGATCCTCCTGCAATACAAAGCCCAGCTTCCTGAGCTCCCGGCCAAGGGCCGCTATGCGGTCTGTCTCCTTCACTCGCAAGGTTCGCGTACCGGCAAAGCGGAAGGGGATCCCCAGGGCACAGAGGGTGACCGCGCAGGTTTGCACCAGGTCGGGACAGCCGGTAAAATCGTATTCGAAATGCTCGGGCAGGGTCATCCGGGAGGAGCGGATGAGCAGGCCCAGTTTGCTGAAATGGCTCTGCACCCCAAGAGAGCCAAACAACCCTGTCAACGTGGAATCGCCCTGCAAGCTGTTCCTGGATAGTCTGGGCAACAGGATTTCAGAACCGGGTGCAAGGGCTGCTGCCTGGAACCAATAGGAGGCTGCGGTCCAGTCCGATTCCACCACCATCTCATCCAGGGCATAGCTGCCGGAAGGTATATGTATTTGATGGCCCTCGATTCGGGCCCGTACCCCACAACGGTTCATCAGAGACAGGGTCATTTCAATATAGGTGGCCGATACTACCTCCCCCCTGAGGGTGATCCGGAGACCTCCTTCCAGCAGGGGTCCGATCATCATCAACGCACTGATAAACTGGCTGCTGATGCCGGCATCAATCTCAATGGCTCCCCCTTTCAATCCTCCACCCACAATCCCAAGGGGTGGATACCCCTGATTTTCCAGGTATTCAATATGGGCTCCAAGCTGTTTTAGAGCATCCACCAGGGGACCCACAGGCCGTTGCTTCATGCGTTCAGATCCCGTGAGTTGAAAGTCTCCTTCCCGGGTGCACAGGTAGGCCGTCAGGAAGCGCATGGAGGTACCGGCGTGACCCACGTCCTTGAGTAAGGAATTATCTTCCAGCGCTTTTTCAAGCACCCTGGTGTCATCGCTGTTGCTTAAGTTGAACAAGGCAGTCCGGGAACCGGCCAGGGCGCGAATGATCAACATCCTGTTGGAAATGCTTTTGGAAGAAGGCAGGTGAATGGTTTGTTGAATGCTTGTTGCAGGGGCAGAGATGACATATTTCATTTTCCAAAGATAATAAATAGGCTATATTGCGATCCGCAAATGATAGCAACTGTAACCCGACATGATACAATTTGATTTTGAAGATACC
>CBDTYO010000419.1:0-3544 GCA_965364615.1 uncultured Bacteroidia bacterium | reverse complement strand
CCTGGTTGAAGTTGACCACGGCTCCCAGCCACCTGTGCAGGTTCATGGAAGCACGGCGAAGCGCTGCATTGTCCCCATAGGAGCCAATGGTCTTTCCGGGAATGTGCCAGTCCTCAGAACCATCGTTCACGATGGAGCGGTTGTTGATCTCGATCTGGTCGAAATCCAGCTGTCCGTCCGCATCATAGATATAGTAGCCCCGGCCGTAACCTCCGGTACCACCGCCTTGACCTGTGGATGCATACAATACAGTAGAGAGCGCTGAGGTGGGCCCGATGTTCCAGTCCCAGTTCAGGTTGAATACGGGCTTGTGGTAGAAGTTTTCACGCAAGGAATATACTTCCCCTTTGTAGTACCCCCAGTTATCATTGAAACGCTGCTCTGTGCGATCGATGTCCCCGTCGCCATTCCTGTCATAGGTGGTCAGGCTTTTGGTGTAGTTCTGATAGTGCCACTGGGGAGCGCCTGTCATGGAAAAATTGAACTGGTGCTTATCAGAGGGCTTGTAACCAATGGACAGGAAATAGGTCTGGCCCTGCCCCAGGTTTCCGTCGTTATACCCATCTCCCTGCCAGTGGGACAACAGGATGCTGGCTCCCCAGCCATTCTCACCCAGACCGGTGGAATAGGAGGCCACATATTTCATGAATTTATCGTTCCCGAACATGGCGCTTACGCGTCCGCCTGCCACCATGTCTGTGGCCTTGGTCACTACGTTGATGGTGGCACCCACCGAGGAGATGGCCAGTTTGGACGAACCCAGTCCGCGCTGGATCTGTACCGCCGTGGCAATTTCGGCCAGTCCCTGCCAGTTGGACCAGTAAACCCTTCCGTCTTCCATCCCGTTTACGGGCTGGCCGTTGAACAGCAGGGCCAGGTTTTCCTGCTCAAAGCCCCTGATGTTGATGCGGGAGTCGCCGTATCCGCCAGCCTGGCTGGCCACATACACCGAGGGGGTGTTCTTCATGATGTCAGGAAATTCCTGGTTTCCGGTTTTGGCAATGATCTCAGGTAGCTTGATGGTGGACACAGCCACGGGGGTCTCCCGGTCCTTGGCCACGTCAATGACCCCGTACCCGGTGACCACCACCTCATCAATATTCTTGGCATCGAGTTCCAGCGAAATTCTTCCTACATCGGAGCTGCTTCCCAGGTCAAAAGAAATGGTTTGCGAAGTATAGCCGATGAATGAAATAACGATGGTGCCGGACTGTGAACTGGTATTGAAACTAAAGGTTCCATCAGCGGCCGTAATGGTACCGTTGGTGGTTCCAGCTTCAATCACGTTGGCTCCAGGCAAGCCCTGGCCCGATTCTGCGTCCAGCACAGTTCCACTTAGTGCTCCCTGACCCATGGCTGTAAAAGCCATGCTGATAACAGCCAGTGAGAGCAACAATCTTTTCAGTTTTTTCATGCGATTTTAGGATTTGTTTTATGATAGATTGGTTGCGAAATTATAGGATATATAATTCGTAAGTATTAATTAAATATTAAGCTTTCGTATGATTATGCATGGGGTGAATCAGTACCCCGAAATTAGAAAGAAATCGCTGCACAGACCTCATCTGTACAACACATCAGCCCTGATTTTTATTCACACTTTTTCAGGATGCGAGAGGTGGCCCCAACACGCTCATGAACAAAGCTTTTGGCTGTTTTTGAGGCGGTTTTCAACAATTCCTGATTCTCCAATTGTTGATGAATGGTGGATAACAAGTCTTCTTCACCGTCCACAGGGAAGGCTCCCCCCAGTTCGGCCAATTCCACCGCTTCTGCGAATTTGTGGTAAGCCGGTCCGAACATCACAGGCAAACCATAGGTGGCTGCCTCCAGAATATTGTGTATGCCCCTCCCGAATCCTCCTCCTATGTAAGCCATCGTTCCGAAGCGATACAGGTAGGACAACTGGCCGATGGTGTCTACTACGATGGCCCTGCTGCCCGGCGGGACCTGCTGATCCAGTTGGGTAAACAAAACACTTTCCGGAAAGCGCTTTTGCAAACCGGCCAGGTGACCCGGGGATAATTCATGGGGCGCAATGATCCATCGCAAGTCCCCGGGAAGTTTTTCATAGGCCCGGGCAAGGATTAGTTCATCCTGTTCCCAGGTACTGCCTGCTACCACCACCCTGGCTCCTGCGCAAAATTTTTCCAGGGCTCCATGCACATATGGCGAACGGGGCAATACTGAAACACGGTCGAAACGAGTATCGCCGGCCACGGTCACCTCAAGGATACCGATCTGCCTGAGCAATTCCTTGGAATGCTCGTTCTGAACAAAAATATGGCTGAAACAACCCAGGAATTTTCTGTACCAGTTTCCGTACCCTTTGAAAAAAACCTGGCCCTGTCGGAAATTCCCCGAGGCCAGGTAGGTGGGTATATGTTCTTGCTTGAGTTTGTCCAGGAAGTGATACCAGAATTCATATTTAATAAAAAAGACCCGCTCCAGGCCAAGGGCACCAATCATCCGCCTGGCATTCCTGCGGGTATCAAGGGGGAGGTACATTACATGATCTGCTCCTTCAAAATGCTTGCGTTTCTCATACCCCGAGGGAGAAAAGAATGTAAGAAGGATCTTAGAATCCGGGAAGCGCTCACGGGTGGCCTCTATGATGGGCCTCCCCTGCTCAAACTCCCCCAATGAGGCGCAGTGAAACCAGGTCACCCGGTCACCCGGAGAAAACTTGGAGGTCAGTTCCCGGAACCACCCTTTGCGGCCGTGCGCCCAGTGCTTTGCTTTGGTGTTCCAGGGGGATATCACCCAGGCCGCCAGCCAGTAGATCCGGATTCCCATATCATACAGGATCCTCATATGCTAGGCTTTGGATTGAGAGTTAAGCCTTGTATACAGGCTCACCAGCCATACGGCCAGGAAGGCCAGTACCCAGGAGACAAAGCGAACAGAGATGACCGAGTCCAGCATGCTAAGCTCGGACCATACCACAGTCGATACAAAGCCGGTAACCAGTCCGGCGATGGTGCCCTGCCAGGTGACCTTCTTCCAGGTAATTTTCAACAGGATCAGGGGCCCGAAGGAAGAACCCAGTCCGGCCCAGGCGTAGGAAACCATGGAAAAAATAAGCTTGTCCGAGGTGAGTGCAATCAGAAACCCGATCAGTCCCACCAACAGGGTTATGATGCGGCTGCCCCTGAGCAACGACCGGTCGCCCACATTCCATCCCAGGGTCTGGTGAAAGAAATCCTCGATGATGGAGGAGCTGATCACCAGCAACTGACTGTCGGCCGTGGACATCATGGCCGCAATGGCGCCACTGACAAAGATCCCTGCCAGCCAGGCAGGTAAAAGCTCATTGGCCAGGTGGGGCATCACCTTTTCGATATCGTCGAACATGCCCTGCTCATAAAGTCCCGCTCCCACCAATCCTATCACCAAGGCTCCGGTAAAGGCGGGAATTACCCAGGCAATGGCGATGCGCCGGGAGATTTTGATCTGGTCGGCCCTCTTGATGGCCATGAACCGGGTAAGCAGGTGTGGCTGTCCCATATATCCCAGGGCCCAGCTGAGTCCGCTGATGATCAGG
>CBDTYO010000418.1:0-3549 GCA_965364615.1 uncultured Bacteroidia bacterium | reverse complement strand
TATCTAATTGGACTTCATCTGTATTCGTTGCTGGAGGAGGGTCGTTCACGCGCCCGAGGAATGCCTCCACTACCTGGGGATTCACTTCAATGATTTCGTGGGGGACTCCGCCGTGAGCTTCATCATGGGCTTCCTGGATCGCCTCTTTGTTCGGTGCATCTACCAGGCAGAAGGTGGTGCAACGGTCTTCATCAAACCAATAGGTTAAAAATTTCACGCCATGCTTGTCCTGAACTTTCAAGTCACGTTCGTGGGCATGTTTGATTGCAGTACGTGTCGCATCTAATGAGAAGTGACGATCCATGTATATCGGCATAATCCACCTGTAAAGCCATAGCGATTAAATTGATCGACAAACTGGTATGTTGTTATCAATAAATAATAACTGATTCCGTCTGATATGCAAAATCGCCACCTGCAAGCTTCTGGCCGGCAATTTTCCTGCTGAATAAAGCCCTCCTTTTCCGACACCGGGGTGGGAATGATCCTGCTGACCTCGCTGGAGGTTAGCTTCTGTCCTGGTTGCTCGAAATTATTTCATCTGGGATTTGCTCTGGATATCACGGATACGCTGGCTTAATACCGCGCAAATCTGGAGGGTTACCCTGGGAAACTCCATGGCTATTTCCTTGAACTCCTGCTTGTGAAGAATGAGGAACCGGCAGGGTTCGACCGTTCGGATCGTGGCGGAACGGGGGCTGTCATCGATCAGGGCCATTTCGCCGAAAGCCCCCCCGGTCTCAATATGGTTCAGCACTACTTCCCGTCCTTCCGCTTCCTCCATGATTACCTGCACGCGACCTCGAATGATCAGAAACAGAGTCTCTCCCGCATCATTCTGTTTGATCACAGTCCTGTCTGCGGAAAAATCCTGCTCTTTTGTAACCGAAGCGATGGCGGCGAGTTCAGAAGGGTCAAGACCCGAGAAGATATCAATGCCTTTCAAAAGAAGTATTTTTTCTCCGGTTGATATCGCTGCGGATTGAATTTTCTCCGGGTCTGCGGCAGTTCCTTTTGATTTGTTAAATATCATCTGTGCTTCCTTGGATAAGATTTTATTTGCGGAGTTTTTCAGCTCATTCAGTATTGCACTGGCTTCATAGCGGGCCGGATATTCTTGGATGAGGCTCAATCCCATGAGCACATCCACCCAATCCTCGGATGAAAGTAGATTGGAACATACCGCTTTACACCCCGGATCGAGCATGGGGAGTTTGACCAGATTTTTCACTTCAGCCAAAGCCAGGGCAGGAGTGGGACTTTCAAGCAGGGGAAGCATTGCATTAAAGGTATTACGATCGAGAATATCACTTAATAACTCGATGGAATTGGCTTTTTGGCGGGTATCATTAGAAAAAAATCCCGTCCAGTCGGTTTTCATCCGGCCCGTACCGTCATGGATGGCCAAAACCCGGATGATGTTTTCCAGCACTCGTTCCTTTTGCTGGAAGAGATGCTCAATGACCAGATCCTTCATTCTTCCCTGCGGCAGCTGTCTTAAGTTTTCTCCCATGGCCAGGTAGGCATAACACTTGTTCAAGTTTTCCTTGGCAAACATCAGCACTTCAAATTCTTTGATGTCCAGGGTCTCGAGAAGTTCAAACAATCCTCTTCTGATCTTTGTGCTGGGCAGACCCAAAGATTCCACAAGAACCTTGTGGTCCTGATGAGGGGCTTGCCGGATCTTTTCCTTGGCAAATTCATGGATGGTCTCATCGATGTCACCCAGGAGCACAACAGCTTTTTTCATGGAAAAAGCGTCATTGATTTCAAGAGCGTTAAGGGCAGCGCTTCTGACCTCTTGCTTTTCATGGGAAAGATAAGGAAAAATCTCCTTGTTCAACGTCTGTGCCTTTAAGCGGGAAAGGGCAATAATAATATCCGGAATCAGGGGAACATTTGTTTTTTCTGATAGGATGGCAAGCAAGGGACCAACGTATTCCTGGTTCTGACTCAAACCGACACTTATGATTCCGGACTGGCGCTGAGCCATGTGGGGAGACTCCAACCATGCCTTCATCATGGGCTCGTATAGACCTGGATTACTTGAATAAAGACAGGCGCAGGCAGAGCCCCTTAACATCGGATTGGTGCTGTCCAGATAAGGGGTTAGGTCGGTGTCCTGGGGGACTTCAGTTTTATGCTGGCAGATCAGGTTTAAGATTGTAATGGTCAGCTCCTGTTTTTGGGGGTCTAAAAATTTTAACAATTCTTTTGCTGACGAGGTCTTGCTTTCCGGGGTGAGCATTTTGATCAGAAGGGCCTGGGTTTCCTGGCTCTGTTCACTGAGGTTCTGGAGGATAAGGGAATCCAGTTTTTCCGGAAAAAGTTTTTTGAGTAGTTTGCCATACCAGATCGCATCATTCCCGCGGGCAGCTAAAAAAGAGGTTTCCAGGTCTGATAAAATCTTGTCCTGTTTGAAAACCTGCTGCAGCTCTTTCGTGTCAAGACTTTTGATATCCAGAAGATTATTTGCGATCAGATCACGTAGGATATCGGCATATTTTGACTTGAGAATAATGGGCGCCACCATCCAGGCCAGTACAAAGGGCAGTGCCACCAGAGTCAGATACCTGGGATGGAACAGGGGCTCAGAGAGCAAAATCAGAGAAGACCCTGTAAACAAGGCGATTCTGACAACAGTTCCTCTCAGGAAGGGGCGGATCATATCCCGGTAGGACTCGGGAAACAGCCCGATCAGGATGTTGTTTGCCGGTAGATTGATGGTGGTCCGGATAACTGTGGTGGACATCCTGGCATAGGCGGCCGAAAACACGTCAAAACGAAAGAGAAAGGCGAAAAAAGCAATCATATAGTTGAAGGGATGGAACATCAGGGCGACGGGCAGCCCCCATCGTCCGTAGATCCTGCCAACAAACAAGAGGATGAATAGGCTGACCATATTCAGGCCACCCCGAAAATAACCAAAGAACTGGATCATGGCAGCTTCCGAGGAAAACTGGTCATTGACCGCATAATTAAACTGATAATTCATGATCGGGATGACCACGTTGGGCATAAAGGTCAGGATCAGCACGATCTTGATGAGTATGGAATCTTTTAGCAAGGGATAGACGTCTTTCAATTGCTGTACCATGGACGACTTTTTTTCGCCTGGCCGGTGGGCTTTTTGCGGGCAGATCAAGGTGGAGTAACTTCGACCCATGGCATGGACAAAGACGAATCCTATCAGGCACGTGGCGAGATAAATATAAAGCAGGTTGTCCAAGGCAAATGTCTTAGCAAAATAAGGGGTGCCGACACTACCGAGAATGAGGCCGATAAGTCCACCGGCCGTCATGATGGGAAACAAGCGTTTGGACTGTCGGGTATTGAAAAGGTCATTGCACATGTTCCAAAATAAGAGGGTATGGAGCAGTTCAAACTGGCTTTTGAGCATGAAGAGTAAAGGATATAAAATGTCAAAACCAAATGGGATCAGCTGCCGTATCAGGGTGACGCTGATGCCTGAAAAAATAAAAATATAGGAAAGCAACCTGGCGCCAGAGATCTTTCCCATAAAAACCGTGAGCGCCCCGATGATAAAAG
>CBDTYO010000417.1:0-3580 GCA_965364615.1 uncultured Bacteroidia bacterium | reverse complement strand
CAGTGATATTGCGAAGTTGATGATTGTTTTCATGGTTTTCATTTTAAGAATTACGCTTAATTGCGAGTTGCTTTATGGGCCTCCTTAAACAGTCTTCTGACCATGTCAAGGTATATGATCTTTTCGGTGCGGAAAGTCGTTGTGGGTGAGTTTGAAAAAACAAGGACACCAGTTCTGGTTTCCGGATCAAAGCAAACCACTGTGGACATTCCGGGATCCAGCCCAGTATGTGAAGGCACTCTGGGCATGATCAGGTTGTAGATGAAGTTTTCGAATTCGTTGTAATTCCAGGATATGGCCTGCCACTTGTCGGCTTCCGGAAACTGCACCCTTAGAAACTCATCGATGGTTTCCTTGCTGATAAATGGTTTTCCATCCACCAGCCCTTCGTTGACCATCATTTTAAGGTATTGTGCATAATCCGTAACAGTGGTCCTTAACTGTCCTGACGGATATCCTGGATAACCGAAATGTTTGAGAATTTGCGTTCCTTTGAAATCCGTCTCCTTATAGGGCATGTTGTGGGGAGTAGCCAGGTTATCATGAGGAATTTCTGACAAAAACCAATAGGTGTTATGCATGTTCAAGGGTCTGAAAACTTCCTCGGCCATGTATTCATTGAATGGTTTGCCTGATATTCTCTCCACCAAGTATCCAATCAGATCAAAACCCACATTGCTGTACTTCTCTTGTTTGCCGGGGGCTACTGTATAGAAGTTTTTCTCCCGGCTGTAATACGTTCCCCCTTCCAGGAGATAGCTCTTTAGGAAATCTTCCAGGCTCATGGGTGAATCCCCTCCCTGATCTATGGTATATCCGGGTTCCAGCATGCTCCAATTATCCCTTATGGAGGATACATGGCTTAGCAGCATGCGAATGGTGATGGTGTCTTCAGGAAAGTTTGGATTTCGCACCCGGAAGGGCAGATACAGGTTGATGTCGTCATCCAAACCCACACGTCCCTGGTCATATAGTTTCATCAGGGCCAGGGCGGTCACGGGTTTTGATATGGATGCCGTCATGAACAAAGTGCTATCATTGACCCTTTCATCGGTCTGATATGTTTTGACCCCATAGCTTCCCACCCAGGTCAGTTCTCCTTCGGAGATGTAGGCGGCTTGCATTCCGATCCTTCCGGAATTCTTCATCTTCTTCAATAAGAAACGGTCCAGCTCAGGATCTTCTGACTGGGCATGAAGACCTGAGAAATTGATCAGGCAATGGGCTATCAGAATAAATAATGGTGCTTTTTTCATCGTATTTTCAATTTAGTTAGAGCCTCCGTATTCAGATGGCTTTGCTAAATGACCTCAATGAAAAGGCGATGTTGCTTATTTTGAACAGGGAGATGTACTGGATACCGATTTCAGGACAAAATACTACCTGAAATGGCCCGGAGACTTTCCGAGCTTTCTATTAAAGGCCTCATACATGGCAGAGCGAGACTTGAATCCGGAGCTCGTCCCAATCCCTTCAATGGACAAATGATTGCTTTTCGGATCTTTCAACAGGGCCATGGCTTTTTCAACCCTGTAATTATTCACCCATTCATTGAAATTCAGTCCGGCACGCTGGTTGATGCAGGTGGATATGTTTCTTGCCGAAATGTGAATCTCTCTGGAAAAGTCGTGGATGCTCAGGTTTTGATTGAGAAATAATTCTCTGGTTTCCATTTCAGTATTGATCTTTTCACAAATCTCCGGGTCCACTGTCACCCTTGATTTCTGGGACCCCAGCGGTTTCACGTTCGATGGCCCCAAGGGCTCGGCCGACACATCAAAAAGGGTGTGCTGGGTGAAAGCTTTGTAACTCACAAAATAATTGAAGAAGGCAATGAATATATACGCATAGGTGGTGAGTTCGGATTGCCCTTTGCCGCCCCTTGCGATACGCAATAACTCAGCTCCCCATAACAGGATTATGGGTGCAAGGACTACCGAATACTGCCACAGCCAGCGGATCTTCATCATTTCGTAATCCGTGAACTCGTTTCGTACCAGGTTTCGGTACCTCTGTGTTTCTTTCAGTGCAATGGCGAAAGCAACCACAGTTAATATGAACGCATAATACTGTTGTACCATAAATATGGGCTCCAGGTATTTCCAGCCCACAAGATCAATTAAAGTGATGCCAGGAAGCAGCACCAGCAGGATATTAATCAGGGTGAGACTAATCACAAGGAAGGCAAGAAAATAATTGACTCTGAGAAAAAGCCGATAGAAGGAGGAACGTCCCACTTTTTCAAGCAAAAAATGAATAAACAACAATGGAAACAGCAGTTTCACTTCGGGCAGTGTAAAGTATCCTGAAATAGAATAGTTCCCAATCTCATTGAAGGGTAACATGTCTGACAGGGCAGCAAAAACAAAGGTTAGTAAAAAACAGCCCAGCAGCCGGTTTGCGAAGCTGCGATGCTTCCTGGATACGATAAAAACGATACCCAGCAATAGGCCTTGAATAACAGCCGCCCAGATGATGATAGAAATTATTACTTCCATTCTGTCAAATACAAATAAAGTGATTTTGAGTTTGATACCTACTGGTTCACACCCCCAATACATCATACTCCTTTTATTTGCATCAAAGTTGTGACTGTATTCATACAATAGCCCAGGCTTTGGACCGATCCAAACTCAGGAACTGCCGGGAGCTACCGGACAGGGAAAACTCTTCAGCAAAACAGGTGTATAAACTGCTTCCTTGAACAAATCATAGGATGCGAATGTTTAAATACACGCAAACAAAACGATCAATCATACAGTTAAATAGCATTGTCATGGAAAAACCCAATGTGGCTGGCAAAGAACCAAAAATGGTCGAATTAGTAAAGGGCCAGACCTACGCATGGTGTGCCTGTGGAAAATCATCAAATCAACCCTTTTGCGATGGGTCACATCAGACAACCCCCTTTACACCGCGTGTTTTTGTGGCAGAAGAAGATAAAAGCGCTGCCATGTGCATGTGCAAGCAATCGAAGAATGCTCCATTTTGCGATGGATCTCATATGAATCAGTAAAGTCAAACAATTCAACCATTAAAATTTAAAAAAATGAAAAAGATAGTATCAGCAGCGATCGTGTTTCTGGTGGTTTCAAGCCAGGTTTTGATCGCACAAACATCCCAAGTGAACCTGGATAAATCCTCCGTTAAGTGGGAGGGGAAAAAAATAGGATCCGGGCATCACGGTGAAATACAACTACAAAGCGGTAGTCTTGAAATGGAGAATGGACAAATTACCGGTGGCATGTTTGTGGTAGATATGACTTCGATTACCAACGAAGATCTTACCAACGAAGATCGAAATCAGCGCCTGGTGGGTCATTTAAAATCGGATGATTTCTTCGGAGTGGAGAAGTTTCCCACCTCCAAATTCAAAGTTACGGGAAGCACGGGATTTGCCGACGGCAAAGCAACTCTCACGGGAGATTTGACTATTAAGGGAAACACAGAATCTATTTCTTTTGAGGTAGAGAAGAACAACAATGAATATACCGCTACCATACCCATAGATCGTTCAAAATTTGATGTAAGATATGGATCGGATTCATTTTTTGATAATCTGGGTGATAATGCGATCAAT
>CBDTYO010000416.1:0-3581 GCA_965364615.1 uncultured Bacteroidia bacterium | reverse complement strand
AAACTTTTATAGTGTTCCATAAACTCCACAAGCGCATCGCTCCGTTCCCGAATCAGCTCTGAGCTTCGGAGCAAATCCCCGGCTGCATCCTTTTCAATCATCAGCCTGCCTTTCTCGTCTTTTCTGCCCTGTTTCAATTTCATTAGGATGCCATCGCCCAGGGTGGATATGGGAGTGACCGAATTGGAGATTTCGTGGGAAAGTACACGGGTCATCTTCTGCCAGGATTCTATTTCATTGGCCTCCAGCTGATTCTTTATATCCTGCAAGGAATATATCCTTAAAGCCCTGTCCTCCAGCTTCAACAGGGATACCCTCACCAGCAGTTGTGATTCTTCCTGTCCATTCTTCTTATAATGGATTACGTTTCCACTATCATAGCCCAGCTTCGACAATATCCTTGAGATACCCTCCTGTTTCCTGTCAAGATCACTGAGAAACTCAAGTTGGCTTACGCCCAAAGCCAGCAGAGCAGCATCGTTCACCACCTCCATCCTGCCGGACTCATCCGCCACCATGATCCCGGTCTCCATATGCTGTATGATCCCTTTCAACAGAATGGAACCTTTTTCTTTTTCCAGGCGAATGCGGTTGATCTCATCGTTCACCTGTTTGAAGCTGTGATGCAGCCCATGAAAAGTCTTTTCCACTTTGTCTTTCCAGTGTATCACCGAAGTGTCTTCATAAGTCAGAAGCAAAAGGAAACGGGCCAGGTTCTTGTTGGTTTTGTTCAGATATACGAACAGGAGCACTACCTGGATGATGGCCAGCAGGGCCAAAAAAATCAGTGTGAAAAAGCGCTCTTGCCTTACATAGAGGTAAGCCAGGGCTGTGATATTCACTACCAGCAGGGTGATCCTGGTCAATATGCTGGTTTGAAAACTGTTATAGACCATATTTTCTGATTTTATGGTACAAAGTGGTGCGTGATATTCCAAGTTCGCCGGCTATGGTGGCATAATTGCCATTGTATTTGGTGAGGGCTTTCTGGATGGTTTTCTTTTCAACCATCTCCAGGTTCAGGCTGGTATCTTCCAGCACTTTTGGGCCGGAAAGATTGATATCCTCCGGTTGAATGGTGTCATTTTCGGACATGATCACTGCATTTTCCATGGTGTGTTGCAGTTCGCGGATATTGCCCGGCCAGGGGTGCCGGTACAGTTTTTCCAGTGCTTTATTGCTTAGCCTGAGAGCAGGCTTGCCGTATTTGCTGGCATATCTTTCCAGAAACACACCGGCCAGCAACCCAATATCCTGGTCCCGTTCTCTGAGTGGAGGTGCCTCAATGTGAATGGTATTGATGCGGTAAAACAGATCTTCACGGAACAACCCCTTGTTGACCAGCTGGGCCAGATCATTGTTGGTGGCCGAAATGATGCGCACATCTACAGGAACAGGTACATTGGAACCCAGTGGAATCACCTCGTTTTTTTGAAGTACTGAAAGCAGTTTGGATTGAAGGTGGAGGGGGACATTCCCAATCTCATCCAGGAAAAGGGTTCCACCATGGGCCGCCTCAAACCGGCCTGTCCGGTCGTCCCTGGCATCGGTAAAGGCGCCTTTCTTATGACCAAACAACTCGCTTTCAAACAAGGAAGCACTCAATGATCCCAGATCCACTGTGACAAATAGCTGATCCCTTCGTCGGGACTGCCTGTGGATTTCCCAGGCGATCAATTCCTTGCCAGTTCCGTTTTCCCCCATGATCAATACCGTGGTGTCGGTTTTCGCCACCTTACTAATGGTCCGGTGAACCTCCTGGATTCGCTCCGATTGACCGATGATCTTGGGATATTTTCTTTCAATTTCGTGTTGCATCACCTCCTCTCTGCTTTCCAGCTTCTTCACTTTTCTTCGAGATTGGGTCAGCTGGCAGGCAGCATTCAGGGTAGCTATCAGCTTTTCACTTTTCCACGGTTTCTGAATGAAATCAAAAGCTCCGATTCTCATGGCTTCCACTGCCAGGTCCACATCCCCGAAAGCCGTGATCATGATGACTGACAGATGGGGGTCCTTTTTGAATATATCCTTCAAATACATCAAGCCTTCATTCCCGGTATTCTGGCCTGCTGTGAAATTCATATCCAACAGAACTGCATCAAAAGAATGGCTTTCCATGAGCACGTGAAGCCTGCTTGGATCCGACAATGTCAGTACCTCTCTGGCCTCTCCCCTAAGCAGCAATTCCAGCGATTCAAGCACCGCCAGGTCATCGTCTATGATCAATATGCTCCCTATGGCAGGCACGATTCTATCATCCATTTATGTTCAATTTTTAAACAAATAATGTTCACTTTTGAAACAAATATAGGGCGATTTTTAACACCAAACAAACATATTCTTCTGCTAATCAGTGAATAAGACTGATTGGCACAGTATTGGCCTTTGATCACATACAAGTACCAACGATTTTAATACAACTACCATGTGGAAAAGCTTTATAAAATCCTCGTTCAGGGTCCTGATCCGGCACCGGGCATTTTCAGTGGTCAATGTCCTGGGGCTGGCCCTGGGCATCTCCGTATTCATCGCACTGGCTCTGTACATCCAGTTTGAACTCAGTTTTGATAAGTTCCATGTCAACGCCGAACGCATCTACCGTATCGAGCAGTTGATGGATGAGGGGAACCGGATGGAACGGATGGTGGGTACCCCTGAACCCCTGTGGCAGGTACTTGAAAATGACTTTCCCGAGGTGGAGGCGTCCATGAGACTGGTGGAACAGGATCTGGAATTAACCCCCGAGGAAGGCGAACCATTTGTGACCGAACTGTTTTTTGTGGAGGACAATTTTCTGACCTCCTTTAGCTTCCCCATGCTGCATGGCGATCCTTCAAGGGCACTGAGCGAACCCATGAACATGGTTCTGACCGAAAGTACGGCCATCAAATTATTTGGAACCAGTGATGTGGTGGGGAGGGATTACAATCTGGGAGATGACCTCTTCAAGGTAACCGCTGTTCTGGAGGATATCCCCCAGAACTCCCACCTTCAATTCGACCTGCTTATTTCCGTGGAATCCATCAATTTCCTGTTTGGCGACGGACAAAACATATTTACCTCCTGGTGGAATAACTGGGTGCGCTGTTATGTGATGCTGGAAGAAGGACATGACATTGATGCCTTCAACAGCAAGATCCAGCACCTCCTGCAACAGCATTTTCAGGAGGATACCAAAAACGAACTTCTTACGCGACCCCTGCTGGATATCCACCTGTACTCCGATGCATCCAACGAATATGCGGTTACGGGAAGCATGAGGAACATCTATATCCTGATCACCCTGGCCATATTCATCTTGTTCATGGCCGGCATCAACTTCACCAACCTGGCCATAGCTTATACCACGGTCCGGGCCAGTGAGGTCTGCCTCCGGAAAATGAACGGGGCCAGCAAGCGGATCCTCCTCACCCAGTACCTTTCAGAATCATTGGTCATGACCCTGCTGGCTATTCTGATCGGGTTTGTGATTTTCGAGTCCTTTCTGCCCATGTTTAACAGGCTGGTGCATCGTACTCTGGATTTCCAGTACCTGTCGAACTACCCCTTGTTATTGCTGATCCTGGGAGCCGGACTGCTCA
>CBDTYO010000415.1:0-3584 GCA_965364615.1 uncultured Bacteroidia bacterium | reverse complement strand
CCGAATTCTACCTCATAGGTATGATTCTCCGGCTGAAGAACCGATACTACATAGTGAAGTTGAGGAACATGTGATTGCGAATAAGCGATGTCACTTATGAACGGAAGAGAGATAAGCATCAGGAATAACAAACATCCCCTGATGTTGGATGAATGCATAAGCCGATTAATAAGATGTGTAAACATGACTAAAAATGAATAATGATGGATAAAAATGCCGAACGCCCGTATCCGTTGATCCCGGAACCATGGAACCTGTAGTCCTGATTCAAGAGGTTTTTCAGGCTCAGGTTTACCATCATAAAACGCCATGCATAACTGGCATTTATATTGAGGATATTCCAGGCCGGCGTTCCGCCCGGGGGAATTCGGTTGTCATCCACATCCCCTCGTGAAAGTCTGTCCTGCTTCCCCGCAGCCTGCCACTCCAGGTTCAGCCACCAGCCTTTCAGCCTATACTCAGCATATAAACGGCCAAACAGTGGTGGGATACGGCGCATGGGTTCCCCCTGGGTGAGGTTCTGGCCATGGGTGTATGTAAGGGATCCACCCGCCAGCCAGGATGGATGGAAGGCATAGTGCCAGTCCGTTTCAATTCCCTGGATATGGGCACGCCCATTGTTTTCTTTCTGGTATACCGGGTAGCCTTCCAGGCTGTCCCCTTCCACCCTGCTGCGGACGATCAGATTGTATAACTCGTTGCGGTACAAATAAATATCCCCCCTGAGTCTGCTGCCCCGGTATTTATATCCCACCTGAACCTGAAAAGAATATTCCGGTTGAAGTTCAAAGTTGGGGGTCTCGTACCTGAAATCCACAATGCCCAGGGTACCCAGATCGTCAATGTTGGGTGCCCTGAACCCTGTATTCAAGGAAACAAACAGATTGGAGCTTTCATTCAGCTTTCGCACCACAGCCAGATTGCCCACCAGGGCCGAGGGAGTCAGCTTGATTTTGCCAACCGCTTCATCTTCCACCTGAATGACATAGGAATTCCATCGCGCCCCGGCAGTGATGCTCCAGTGCTGCAAATTCAGGGTATGGACCGAAAATGCGGCCATGCTGGTCATGCTGGATCCATCCGGATATAATCCCCGCACCCTGCTGGAAGAATCGGTGGAAAGATCGGAATATGTCCGGCTGCTGTAAACCAGGTCGTGGTAAACTTCCAGGCCGGTATTGGCCGACCAGTTTGCCCCGTTGCTTGTACGTGTTTCTGCAGAGAATCCCAATGAACGTATCTGATCCCTTTCGCTGCGCAGGACTGAAGACCCGTTCCTGAGAAGTTCCCTGCCCTCCTCCACCTCCTGGTAAGAGGCGGTGAATGCGGCAGATCTGAATACTCCCGCCTGGAACTTCTGATTCAGCCTGGCATAGGCCAGTTGACGTTTTTGGGGATCCATTTTATGGATGGCATAGTCTTCCAGGACCACTTTGTGGTAGACAGGCACATTGCCCTGATGTACATTCTGATAGACCAAGGTCAGATCGGATTTCGGTGATAGCACCATTTTGGCCTTAAAATCAAAATCCAATTCCCGGTAGCCGGTGGGAGTCTGGGTTCCCGTGGTGTCACCTCCCACAAGGTCACCAAAATCCCTTGCCGTAATTCCTGCTGAAAAGGCCACCTGTTTCTGGCTGTGGTTCACCCTTCCATGAACACTTTTCTCCATGCCCCGGGTGCCCAGCCTGGCAAGCAGGGTGCCTCCCCAGGTTTGCTGCCATGAAGTATCCAGGGCATGACTGAATGCCTGTATGGTCCCGCCAATGGCATCCGAACCATACTGCACGGAGCCGCTTCCACGGAGTGCTTCAAATTTCTCCAGGCTGAATACATCGATGGTATTTAAATACTGGTTAGGACCATAGCGCATGGTGGCATTGCTCAAGCGGATGCCATCGATCAACAGGAGGGTTTGATTCCCGGTTAAGCCCCGCAGAAAGGGAGAACCTCCCCCGTGGTTGGTCTTCTGCACAAAAACACCCGGCGTAAGATTCAGTGCTTCCGGAGCACTGCGCATTTGAAAATCCAGGATGCTTTCAGCGCCGAGAGCTTTGATGGCTTCCGGGGTATTTAGCTCAAGGGTTTCATAACGGTTGGCACTGACCACTACTTCTGCCAGGATGTGAAAGGGGATTGAATCAATGGACTGAAGGGAGTCCATCTCCTGGGCAAGAATGGGTCCTGGCGAGGCGCTTAACAACAGACTTGTGATCAGAGGAAGGCCAAATGCTTTTTTCATGCACATATTGAGAGAATATTAAAAAGGATAACCAATGGCCAGGTAGAACATGGGTTTCGAGAATGCCTTACCGGATCCCACCAACCAGTTGCTGTCATCCACCACATATGGGCTCCTGATGGGAAAACCCAGATCGGCCCGCAGCACAAAAAAGTTGAAATCAAAGCGCAGGCCCGCCCCTGTGCCTACGGCCAGCTGTTGGTAAAAAGTATCGAATTCAAATTTGGATCCGGGTCTGCTCTCATCTTCATTCACCAGCCAGATATTTCCCGCATCAAGAAATATGGCTCCCTTTAATATCTTTGAGATGCCAAATCTATACTCCAGATTGCCTTCCAGTTTCACATCACCCGATTGGTCAATATAAGTGCTCTCTTCTTCATAAAATGAACCGGGACCCAGGGAACGGGATGTGAATCCCCTTACACTGTAGGCGCCTCCGGCAAAGAATTGTTCCACATAGGGAAGGACCGTTGAATTGAGATAGGGAATACCCAGTCCTGCATAGAGTCTGAATACCAGTGTCTTGTTAGACCCATTGAGGTAAAACCTGACGTCGCTTGTCAGCTTGATAAACTGGGAATACACACTGCTCAGGAAAGTATAAGGCCTGTTTGCAGGATCTTTTCCCAGGCTGTTGAACAGATCCAACGCGTTTCCTGAAGTATGCAGCCCCCCCTGGTAGAAGAAATTAAATGCTTGCCTCATCAAGGTATTATCATCGTTGAATTCGTACTCCATACCCAGAATAAATTGTTCTTCAAAACTTTTCCGGATGTAGATATTGTCCTCAATGATGGAGTCAAAAGCAGGGGTGGTCGCAAGCAGGTTGACTGTGTTGATATACAAAGGGGAAAAGGAATGCTGAATCTCACGGGTTTTCCCCCAGTTATAATTTAGGTTGGTCTTTGCAGAGGCCATTTGGTAATAGGCGGTCCGGTTCAGCAAATTAACTTCTGCATTGATGGAAGTTTGCTGGATCAGGTGCGACAGGGTCTTCCTGTTTTTACCAGGCAGGATCAATCTGGGAAAGCTGAGGCCTGTGCCCGCCCCCAGATCATAGGAAAAGCTTCCCAGCTGGTTCTCATTTTTCTGGCCCCATTGCCATTCAATCCCGCCATTGAAGCGCAGATGCACCTTTTCTGCTCCCTTGATGGCGTTGCCATGGGTCAGGGCCAGCGAAATGGCCGGACCTGTGAAGCCCGTGGATTTGGTGACCACGTTGGCTTCAACTTCGGAGCTGATGTTATCAGCCATGACCAGTTCAATGTTCACATCCATCTGTCTGCGAAGGCTATCTTCCCCGGATGTTTCATAGGAGATCCTGACGTAGGAGAAGACT